>JALEIO010000217.1 GCA_022769845.1 Oscillospiraceae bacterium | reverse complement strand
AAGATTGTTTTTAACATCATCCTTTATGGTTTTGCAAAGATTTTTTTCAAATTCTGCTTTAATAATTTTATCGGTTTGCTCCTCGGCAAAGGCTTGCTTATCCGAAAAATCAACTGTATTTTCAAACGATATGTATTTTTCCATAAGCTTATCAAAATCCGACAATTTTAAAACGGGCTTTGCAAGCGTTATCAGAATTACAAGTCCGAGAGCGGTTTTTATATATTTTTTAAATGCAGTTGCCGGCATAATCGCCTCTATAAGAGTGCTTGCAATCATCACTCCCGCAACGCTTAACACATATGCTTTTATGTATTCCATTATCCTACCCCCGCGCCGAATTCCACAAGCACCGCAACCGAAAGCGAAAACACAACAGTCACACATACAAGAAACGAAAACAGCATAGAAATTCCGTTTGCGGCTTCGTTTACGGCATTTGATATTCGTTTGTCGGCAATCGGCTCAATAACTGATGCCGCAAGCTTGTAAATCAAAATCAGCGCCGCAAATTTTAAAAGCGGATATATGCAGATTATTGAAATTACAACAATTCCCGCAATGCCGAGTGCATTTTTTACCACTGCCGCCGATGCAAAAACCGTGTCGATTGTGCTGGACAAAACGTTTCCCACAACGGGAACAAAATTTTGTGCCGCATATTTTGCCGCGCGCGTGGAAAGATTATCCACACTTTGAGCCCCCATTCCCGCAAGTGTAAGAAGCGTTACGAAAATTGTCATCATCACAGTAAGAGAGCGCGTAACAACCAATCTGCAAAGGTTTACAAATTTTGTTATGTGTATTTTTCCCGACAAATTATTTATTACCGACATAATAAAAATCATAAAAGATGCCGGA
Source organism: Oscillospiraceae bacterium (assembly GCA_022769845.1). Lineage (GTDB taxonomy): Bacteria > Bacillota > Clostridia > UMGS1810 > UMGS1810 > Qingrenia. Next base: position 6,027 of record JALEIO010000217.1, on the reverse strand, counting down.
ATCAAAAAATCCTTTACGACAATGGAAATAAGCGATATAAAATACAAAAGTATCGGTTTTACCGCCGTTGCCGACGCGGCGCGCCCCGTTGCAATCAGCATACTTATATATGTCGGAGTTGCCGCCTGCAAAAACGCGCTTTGTTGCTCTACCGTTTGACGTGCGCTTTCAAGGCATGTGTGAAACGACACCGCAAGAATACCGATATACATTGTGTAAAACGCAAAAAATGCTGTTTCCGCAGTGGATTTTGAATTAAACGAGCTTTGCAGATTTGAAATTATTCCGCCGACAATCGCAAGCGCAATTAAAATTACCAAAAGCCTTGCGCTCTCGGTCACCTCGCCGAAAAAAAGTTTTACGCCTTTTGTCACAATTTGTTTTGGATTGAAAACATTTTCGGAATTTACAATTTTTTTTGCAATTTGCGCAAAATCAAAGTCCTCATAAACCTTTTCGATATTCTCGCTTTTATTTGCCGCATCCGAAAAAACATTTGCCGCGCCCGATTCAAAAAACGAGTCGACGACCGAATCGGCAAAGCATATTTTCGGAAAAACAAGCATTGTAAAAATTAAAATTATCATTAGTTTTTTCACGTTTTTCCTCCTACATAAATTTCGCAAGAAGGTCAAGCAGCGAAGTAATAATCGGCAGCGCAAGATACACAATAATAATTTTGCCGCCCGTTTCCACCTTTGCGGCAATCGCGCTCTCGCCCGCGTCCTTGCATATGCCCGACGCAAACTCGCAAATATACGCAACGCCGATTATTTTAAGTATTACAACCGTCATTGCACCATCTATGTTAAATCGCGTAAAAACACTTTTTACCGTTTCCACAATAGATTTGAGGTACGAAAAAACAAGGCTGAAAATAAACACTCCGCACACAATTGAAACGGCAATGGCAAATTCTTTTTTCACAGGCTTTAAAATTGAAATCATAAAAACCGCAACTGTTGCGGCGGCACATATCTTTAAAACCTCCATATCTAAAGTCCGAACACCGATTTCACAGTGTCAAAAAGCATACTTATCTGCTTAATTATGATAAGCAGTACGAAAATCAAGCCCGCAAGCGTGGTCATCATAGCCTGTTCTTCACGTCCCGAGCGGATAAGCACCTGATTTAAAACCGACACAAGTATTCCCACCGCCGCAATCTGAAAAATCAAATCTATACTCATTTTAACCTCCGTTTTTTATCAAAAAAACATCACAATGATTAGTATTCCTGCGTAAAATCCAAGACTTTTAAAAAGACGCGAATTTTTGTTTTTATCCGAAACCGCACTGTCAAGCTGAATATTTAAGCTTTGAAAAGCAGTTTTTATCGCCGATATTTGCCCGTCAACGTCGCTTTTTCCAAAGCTTTGTCCGAGAAGTGATAAAACATCGGTATCCGATTTTGTCAACGGCAAAACCTTTGCAAGTTTCATAGTTTCGCCAAGCCATATTTGAGAAACCGGAACATCGGTATTTTGCAAAATTTTTTCGTACACCGATTTGTAAAATATCTTAAGCTCACTGTCGCTGTGCGAAAGCTTTCCTATAATTTCATCTATGGGAGTGAGCATAAATGTAATTTCGTTTTGAATAAAATCAAGGTCTGATTTTAAATGCTTTAATATTTTTTCTCTTTTTTCAAAGTCTGCCGCCTTTAAAAATCCCAGCGCTGTGCTTGAAAACAAAATTGCGGCGCAGGCTAAAATTTTAAACATATTCATCACCTGCTTTTATAATTTTTTGTATTTTTCCAACGTTTTCACGCGATAAGAGAACTGCGCAGTCAAACAGCGGCAAAAGCTTTTTTACGTCGGAAAAATTTTTGCCGTGCCTTGTCGCAATTATCCCGACGCCCGACAAAAGAGCGCTTCGTACGGCAGTTAAATCAGCTTCGCCGCCTATCTCATCGGTAATTATTACATCGGGCGACATTGAACGAATCAGCATATTTACAGCGTCCTTTTTTGGACATAAATCCATAACGCAGGTAAGCTTGCCGACGTTGTTCTGCGCATTTCCGCGATACATTGCCGCAATCTCTCCCCGCTCGTCCGCTATTGCAACGCGTCTAAAAAACGAATCGGACAAAATTCTTGCAAGGTCGCGTATAACAGTGGTTTTTCCGCTGTGAGGAGGTCCGATTATAAGCGTGCTTTTTACGTTCTTTCCGTCTGCAATGAATTTTGCCAAAGCATCGGCGCAGCCAAAAACTTCGCGTTTTATCCTAATGCTTAAAAAAGAAATATCCTTTATGTACGAAATTTTTTGCTCGCTTAAAACCGCTCTGCCGCAAATTCCCACACGATATCCGCCGCAAAGCGTTATAAATCCCCTTTTAATCTCATCAACAGCCGCATAAACCGAGCTTTTTGTCATAAGCTCAAGCGTTTTTTCAAAGTCGGAATTTTCGGTATAGACAGCATTTTCAGCCGCATTGCAAAATTTGCCGTTTTTATCCAAAAACACCGCCATATCTGTAAGCGACAGTGAAATCGGCATATTTTTTCCTATGCGTATTTCACAAATCATTTCACAGTCCGATTTTGAAATTTTCTCCAAATGTTCTCTTATACCCGGCGCAATATACGGAAAAATATCGCGTTTTATGCTATCGTATATCAAAATTACTCCTCCGTAAATATTGTTATGTAATAGCAAAAGCAAGTCTGTTTTGACTCTCTTTTTCTATAATGTATTCGGCATTTTTAACAATTAGAACAAAATAAAACAAAAAAACTTGACAAGCTTAAAATTTTTATGTAGAATGAAAGCGTGTACTTGTAAAAAGGAGGCGTTTTGTATGTCTTATGATGCAGAGTGCAGCCACGTTTGTTTCGACAGGCTGTCCGACGAAGAAATTGTCGCTGACGCGCAAAACGGAAACAACTCCGCCACAGAATATATAATCGGCAAGTATAAAAATCTTGTCAAATCAAGAGCGAGAACTTATTTTCTTATCGGCGCAGATAAAGAAGATATAGTTCAGGAGGGTATGATTGGTCTTTTTAAGGCGATAAGAGATTTTAACAGTTTAAAAACCGCGTCATTTAAGGCATTTGCCGAGCTTTGCATAACAAGGCAGATAATTACTGCCATTAAAACTGCAACGCGGCAAAAGCATATTCCGCTTAATTCGTACATTTCGCTTAACAAGCCCGTTTTTGATGATGACGCCGAGCAGACGCTGCTTGATACAATTTCGGAAAAAAAGGTTTTTGACCCCGAAGAAATTATAATTACAAAAGAGCATTTTTTGGATATGCAAGAGAAAATGTCAAAAAATTTGAGCAAGCTTGAATGGAATGTTCTCTCGCTTTATCTTGACGGCAAAAGTTATCTTGAAATTGCAAAAAAAGTAAAAAAAAGCGAAAAGTCGATTGACAATGCGCTTCAGAGAATTAAACGCAAGGTTGCAAAATTTATGCAGTAGCATAATGGCAATGAGGTATGATATTGAAGCGTTTTGGTTTTATGTATTATTTCCCATGCGGAATTTAATATTATTTTTCTAAAGTGAGGTAAAGAGAATGTACGAAGACAAAACACTGGTATGTAAGGATTGCGGAAATGATTTTATTTTCACAGCGGGCGAGCAGGAATTTTATGCTGAAAAAGGCTTTGAAAACGAACCTTTAAGATGCCCCGACTGCCGAAAAGCAAGAAAGGAAAGCTTTAAAAACAACAAAAAAATGTATACTGTAGTTTGTTCAAATTGCGGCGGCGAAGCGGTTGTACCCTTCGAGCCTAAAGGTGACAGACCTGTTCTTTGCAGTAAATGCTTTGAAGAATCGAAAAATCAATAAAAATTATTTTTATGTTTATGCCCGTTTGAAAAAACGGGCACTTTTCTTTTTGTTAAATAATTTTAAGCTTGTTTTCATTAATTTTACTGCAAATCCGCTTTTTTCTTTTTTCCTTTAACCATCGACAAAATCCATATTATATCGTCGTGTGACAAAATATTTGCAGTTCTTACAAAAACAATATATAAAATTCCCGACAAAAAAATTCCAATCATAAGATTTGTGCCGGAAAGCGCGTTTGAAAGCACCGTTGACCCAAACGCCGCGGCGCACGGCAAAATAACAATTTTAAAAAGATTTATCTTTGCTCCTGTTTTCTTAAAAAGCGCAATGCTTCCTAAAATCGGCGTTGCAAGATTGCTTATGTAAAGCGTTATTATAATTCCCGAAAATCCGAATTTCGGCACGAGAAAATATATTAATCCCACTCTTGCAAGAGAGTCTGCCACCGTAATTGCAAGAGCTGTCTTTTGCATATCAAGCCCTGCAAGAATGGCAAAAATTACTCCGTCAACATACATAAACGGCAAATACGGCGCAAGAATTTTTATAATTTTTCCGACGTCGCTGCTTTTGTAAACCAAAAGTCCTATATTATCAGAATAAGCAATAAAAATTCCTGAAATAAAAATGGAAATAACAAATGTAAATTGAAAAACTCTGTAAATTGCATAGTTGATTTTTCTTTTTTCGCCGCCTGCGTCCGCTTTTGTTATTTCAGGCACAAGCATCATTGAAAACGCGTTTATTACCGATGACGGGAAAAGCAAAATCGGCATTGCCATACCGCGCAGCATACCGTAAAGCGACAGCGCATTTTTAGCGGAATTACCGTATTTTAAAAGCCCCGACGGAATTAAAACATTTTCGGCAGTATGCAGAAAAGACGTTATAATTGAGCCGAGCGATATGGTAAAAATGGTTGTAAGAAGCCTTTTTGTAATATTTTTTTTGCAGTGTGCCGAAGCTTGGCGGACGCTTTTTTTGTAAAACACATACAAGAAAGCGCACGAGGACATTTCCGCAAGCACAATCGACCACATTATCACGCGGCACGCATAAACTATGTCGTGCACGCCGTATTTTGCAAATACAAAAACAACGGTAAAAATTTTCACAAAATCCTCTAAAATCTGTGAATTTGAAATATGATACGCCTTTCCCTCGGCGGTGAAATATCCTTTAAAAACTGCTGAAAATCCGATAAACACAAGGCTTAACGTTAAAATTTTTATACTCTCGGTGCAGCGCCTGTCATTTAAAAAGTGCTCGCAGATTTCGCTTGCAAAAAGGCTCATTGCAATCAAAATAATCAAAAATGTGCAAAAAACATAAATACACGCGTCTTTTACAACCTGCCTTTTCGCGCTTAACGCACATCTTCCCATCTGCTCCGAAACAATTCTTGTCACCGAAAGGCTGACGCCAGCGCTTGAAAGAGAAATCAAAAAAACGTACATTGAAAAAATGAGCTGATAAAGTCCCATTCCCTCCGCGCCAATCGTATTTGAAAGATAAACTCTGAAAAAAAGTCCTGCGCATTTTAATATCACCGACGTACCTGCAATTATTGCCGTGTTCAGAAGAAAACGCTTTTTTGTCACAAAAATTCCCCCGAAATTATATATATGAAAAATTCGGGGGAATAATGTTTTTATGTTTTCACACCTTTATCTCATTTGCGCGCATATAAAATTTGTAGTATATGCCTTTTTTCGACATAAGGGTTTCGTGATTACCCTCCTCGGCAATGCCGTCGTTTGTAAGCACCAAAATCCGGTCGGAATTTTTTATGCTCGACAGTCTGTGCGCGATTGTAAGGGTGGTTCTGCCCTTTGCAAGATTGCCGAGAGACTTTGCAACCTCGTATTCGCTCTCGTTGTCCAGCGCGCTTGTCGCCTCGTCAAGTATAATAATCGGCGGATTTTTCAAAAATACTCTTGCAATGCTTATTCGCTGTTTCTGACCGCCCGAAAGCTTAACGCCGCGCTCGCCCACATAAGTGTTGTAGCCGTCCTTAAGCTCTCTTATGAATTCGTCTGCGCCCGCTCTTTTCGCCGCTTCTTTAACCTCGTCAAGAGTTGCGCCAATGTTTCCGTACGCAATATTTTCGTAAATTGTGCCGGAAAAAATGTATACGTCCTGCTGCACAATTCCAATATTTTTACGCAGTGATTTTAACGTAATTTTTTTAATATCCACTCCGTCAAGCGTA
>JALEIO010000207.1 GCA_022769845.1 Oscillospiraceae bacterium | reverse complement strand
TACTTTTTTATGTCCGAAACAAATCCGATTATTTTTTTATGTATTTTCGCTTAATAAAAAACAAACGGTCACCTCCGAGATTAAACGCTTCGAATATGACCGTTTTCTTATTTTTTACTTTTTCGCAAACAGACAATTTTTTGTCGTTAAAAACTAATTAAATTACCTTTGCTTGTGTAACATATTTTTCCAGCTGTTTTTTCGCTGTGCTTATTTCCTCAATAGACGGCTTCCTTTCAGGCAGCGTGTTTGCCATACCAAGCGAGGTGTATTTTGAGCCTGCATAATTGTGATAGGGAAGCAATCTTACTTTTGCAATGTTTTTTAAAACGCTCAAAAATTCACCTATTTTGTCAATCTGCCCCGAATTAAAGTTTGGAACATAAGGTATGCGGATTTCCGATACTTTTTTACATTCATCAATATATTTAAGATTTTCAAGAATTATTTTATTGGATTTTCCCGTGCATTTTATATGGATATCCTCGTCAATAGCCTTTATATCATACAAAAACATATCGGTATACGGCATAACTTTGTCAATTGCATCTTTTGAAACAAAACCGCAGGTATCAACCGCAGTATTAATACCATTTTCCTTTAACCGTTTAAGCAATTCTTCGCAGAAATCCTTCTGAACAAGACATTCTCCTCCGGACAGCGTTACTCCGCCTCCTGATATTCGGTAAAAGTTCTCATCCTCCAAAAGCAGCGGCATAAGCTCGTCAACCGTGACTTCTCTTCCGTATAATGTCAATGCCTCGGATAAGCAAGCGCTTACGCATTTTCCGCAGGATAGGCATTTTTCCCTGTCAAAGCAGTGTACGCTGTTTTTTACAGTGTGTGCATTTTGCGGGCATACATTTACACATTCTTTGCAGGATATACATTTATTTTTATAATACGCAAGCTGCGGCTCATAGCAAATTCCCTCCGGGTTATGACACCATACACATTTTAAAGGACAACCCTTAAAAAATACCGTTGTTCTTATTCCGTCGCCGTCATGCACTGCAAACCGCTTTATATCAAATATTTTTCCTGTCATAACCGGCTCCCGCTGTATAATTTTTTAAATTCGTCAAAATATCTTTTTCCCAAAATTCTGTACGAAGCCGAATTAAAGTGAAGTCCGTCCCCTCTGTCTGTCAAGCCCTCCGAATTTGCAAAACCACAGTATGAAATATTTTTCGGCAATTCCTTCAATGTATGTATTATGGTATCAATATACTTGTATCGTCCGCTTATATGATTTATTAAAAATCGTCCCGGCTCGCCGACAATTACCGGTATTTCAGAATTTCCCAATTCTTCTCTCAAAGCTGAAATCATTTTAATAAAGCGTTCCTTGTATGCGGTTGCGTCTGTCTCGCTTGTTGCGTCATTTTCTCCCTGATGCCAAATAATTCCGATTATTTCCGAACTTCTCTTAGCTAATTTTGCATTGTTTACTGCATTATCAAAAAGAATTTCACCCGGCATCCACTGACTTATGCAGGTATTACCCTCGGCACAAGGAATTAATCCTATTTTTTCATTAAAATGTTTAGCGCACTCATCTGCAAAGGACGCCGCTAACCCTCTGCCGCTGTGATAAAATCCCCATATGCTTCTATCAGGATTTATAGGCTCTCTCATCGGCTGCCAAAGTCCGTTTCGCATCATAAAGCAATTTGGATTAATTATTTCCGGCACATCATCAAATTCGCCTCTGCCTGCCATATTTGATTGTCCTATCATCAAAATCGATTTAATTTTTGTGTTCATTGTATTGCCTCCGCTCTTAAAATATATGCGTCCTGCTCGGCGCGGCTTAAATTATTCCACAGCACATTCCAGCCGCACACACGGACCTGCAAATTTTTATATCTGTCAGGGTTTTTCTGTGCATCCCTTAAAACCTCTGAATTAAACACATTTATCTGTATGCTCATTCCGCCCTTTTCCATATATACGTCCAGCAAAGCTTTCATCGCCGTCAAGCCGTCACTGCCTTCCACTGCTGACGGGTGAAGCATAATATCTACACAAAAGCTTTCGGGGTACAAGGTAGGATTAAGCTTTACAGCCGAATTTATTAACGCTGTCACACCGTTTCTGTCCATACCCGGCACAGGCGAAGCATTTTTTGACAGTTCTTCGCCCGCCTTTCGTCCGTCAGGTGTTGCCAAAGTTTTTTCACCCTGCCATACAAACTGCATTGCAGAATGCATAATTGCCTTATATACACCGCCGCGGCCATTCGGTCTGTTGTTTACCTTGTTTGCAAAATATCTTGCCATCATCTGCGCATATAAATCCGTTTCAGGCTCACCGTTTCCGTATTTATATGCACAATTTCTCATTTTCAGCCTTAATTTTTCATAGCCAACCCAATTGTTGTCCACTGCCGATTTCAGCTCGCCGATTTCGACCTCTTTTGTGTCATATACAAATTTTTTAACCGCCATCACCGAATCAACCAAGCTTGCAAAACCGCAGTTAAGCATAGCGCTGTTATTAAATTTTACACCGCCGCCGTAACCGTCAACGGCATTTTTCAAACTCGTTTCAACAGTAGCGCTATAGATTGAAGACGGATTTACATAACCCAAAAATCTTTCGTAATCATTAGCAATTTCCATAGATTGTTCTATAAAATACTCCCATTGCAGCAAAACCGCCCTATAAAAATCCTCAAAATTTTTAAAGTCTCCGATTTCCCCGGTTTTAATGCCTATCTGTTTATGACAGCTTTTATCATAACCGTTTGAAAATACATATTCCACAGCCTTTGCCGCATTTATATAGCCTGTTACGTCCGATACCTCGTTTGCTCTGACGCCTGTTTCATAGCAGCCGCGTATGTCCATATCAAGAGCCTCTTCGTATGTTGCACCGTAACTCATAACAGCCTTAATCATTCCCGGTTCACAACAGAATACGAAACAATTCTGACCGCGTCTTATCATATCCAGTATTTTGTTTAAAAAATCAAGCGGAATATTTTTATTATATTTTATCTGTATCTTCGGATTGTAAATACCAAGCTCATCATAAACATCTATTATGTCGTATGACAAATCATTTATTTTTGTGCTTCCGTCAAGATTACTGCCGCCCAAATAAAACGGCTGTCCCCAGTAGTTTCCTATCGCCGACCACTGCATAAGAAAATATGCAAGATATTCTTTTATCTCATCTCTTGTGAATATTCCGTTCTCCAAATCATGCTTATAAAACTTATAAAGCGTGTTATCCAAACCGTTCCCCAATGATCGCACCTGATAATGGTCTATGCTTTCGGATATTATAAAGTAAATATATATAAGCTGCATTGCTTCATATATATTTGTTGGAGCGCCGTCACGAAGCTGTTTCAGACAGGCTGCAATTTTACAGGCTTTTGCGTGCTTTTTTGTTATAGCAAGCTTATACATTCTGTCTATAACATCAATTATTGCACCGTATTCTATTTCAATTCCTTCAAAATAGGCTTGCTGTTCTTTGGTAAGAGCTCCGTTTTTCATATGCTGTTTTTTATATTCTGCCGCACGCTCCAATATACCTTTAAAACCCAGTTTAACCAGCGAGTTCCAGTCGGGTACAACGTGGTCGTAATCAGGCCAAATGCCTACTGCGCCCGATTCATTAAAAACGTTTTCAATCTTTACAAGCTGCGGATTTCTTTTATTTCTATACACCTGTGAATTCCAGTTATCAAACGTAACAGTTCCGGCAAGCCTGTTAAGCGAATACATTCCTACAAAATAGTCGTGTTCATTAATATACAGCCTTTCATTTTCAAGAACATATTTTACCGCCTTTGCCTTTGCAATCGGATGGGGCAAATCCTTAATTTCACCGTGCAGTTTTTTTAAACCATTTATAATTTCTTCATCGTCCAGTCCGCTTTTCTCGTCATATCCGATTCCGTGATATTTCATTCTTTGGTATGGATTAAATTCCTCATCGGGATTATGATACTTTTTTTCGATAAATTTTCTATCCTCGTTAAATGTCTTAAACATTATAATCCCCCTTTCATAATTTTTATAAATATACATTAACCGTTTTCCGCCTTAAAGTAAATAAACATTTCAAAACTACTTGACTATTTCAAAACAAAATTTTATAATAAAGGCAAAGGAGAATAAAAATGAATGACTTTATGAAATATGATTTTAATATAGAAAAAATTTTGCTTGCCTGTTATGTAGGAAAAGGAAGAGGTATGAAAGTTCACAGAAACAGAAGCAGTTATGGGCTGGCACTTCATACAAGCGGAGTCAAAGTGTATTTGTTTGACGACGGCAAAAAAATAACGGTCAATCCAAATGAAATAATATATCTGCCCAAACATTCAACCTATGAAGTTTACGCTGAAATAAACGGAGATTGCTTTGCAATAAACTTTGACATTTCAGAAGAAAAAAGCTTTGCGCCATTTGCAATAAAAATCAAAAATGCAAATTCCGTATCAGAGCATTTTAAAAATGCGGAGAATATTTGGTGGAAAAAAAGCTATGGTTATATAACAAAATGCAAGGCAGAGCTGTATCAGATTATTTATACTATGCAGCAGGAGTATTTTTCCGAGTATATTTCCAATAACAAGCTTGATATAATAAGTCCTGCGGTTGAATATATCCACAATGAATATACTCATAAGCTGATAAGCATTGAAAATCTGGCGGATATGTGCGCAATCACCCCGGAATATTTTAGAAAAATTTTTAAATCTTATTACGGAATATCACCCTTAAAATACATAAATGAACTGAAAATATCCCACGCCAAGGAACTGCTCGAATCCGGTATGTATTCCGTTACAGACGCAGCGTTTCAATCCGGATATACCGATATGAGTTACTTTAGCCGTGAGTTTAAAAAGAAAACAGGAATTTCTCCAAGTAATTACCGCTAATTTAATAAATAGACATTAATTTTTACAAATGATAAAAATATTGTCGGAACAAATGCTGATAAAATTATACCAATTA
>JALEIO010000206.1 GCA_022769845.1 Oscillospiraceae bacterium | reverse complement strand
AAATTGTGAAATATGTTGATTTTAATCATAGCTGGATGGTTGAAAAAGGAAAAACAATTCCCGAACCGTATTATGTAAAATGCGGACTTGCACTTCTTTCACAGACGGAGCTGGTGCAGTATAAGGATAAAATAGGAATATGCGACGATATTGTAAATCAGACATATGGAATAAGAAAAACAGGCTGGTGGTTGAGGACGCCGGCAGATACCGGTGAAATGCTGTGTGTGCGGTCAGGAGAAAACAAAACCGAAGTTTTAAGATGGGGTACAAGTGACGGAATACCATATATAAGACCTGTATTTTGGCTGAATAAGGAGTTTTTTGCCGATGTGCCGATTGATTTGAAAACGGCAGGAGAAAATGTGCGAGCTGTTTTTAAGAAGAATTACACAATCGGAGAACTTAAAAAGATTTATCCTGTTTCGGAAATTTATGATTATCTTGATTATACACCGTCGGTAAAGCTCAATGAGGCGAAATTTATAATCGGTGATGAGGACAATTCAGAGCGCCTTAAGTCCGGTATGGTTACTGCAGAGATAACTTTAGAAGCTAACGCTAATACTGACGGACTTGCACTTATGGGGTTATACTCTGCAAATAATGCTTGCAAGGGCATTGTTTCAAGCCCGGTATATCTTGCCGAGTCTGAAAGGACAAAGGCGGTATTAAAAATGGATTGCAGTATGATTGAAAAAGGAGATTATTTAAAGCTATCCTTTATAGATAAGAATATTCCGCTTGAAACAATATCAAATTCGATACGTTTTTATCAGTGATTAGCCATTTATAATGGCAGAATGGAGTTTTTATGAAAAAAAACAGATTTGTTATTACAGCGGTCATTATATTTATGATAATTATGCAGATGACCGCAGCATATTCGGTAAATGCAGAGGCATCTGCCTTAAGCGGCAGAATTGTTACAAAAAGCGGTAATTCTCCGGCGTACGGAGAAACCTTGAGGGTGGAGTTTGAAGGCGATAGTGCAAATAAGCAGTTACTGTCTGATTACTTGGTACAGTGGAGCATTGAAGGAAATGTCGTCAGCAGCGATAAAGAGTATGTTATAAATGAGGCTGACTGCGCTAAAAGGAGCTATGTAACCGACCCTGATGAAAAAACAATCAGCGCGCAGGTTACATTTATAAATGACAACGGAGATGATGAAATTATTTCGGTTGAAGGAGTTTCTTTTCCTACCTGGGAAATGCCAAGAAGAGCCGGCGGACATCCTCAAGATAAGGTAACTCCGGTAAAGCAGACTGTTTCAAGCGACGATGTCTTTTATGTGGACGGTGAAAGTTTCACAATGGTAAAAGCATTTAATAATGAAAAGTCGGCGTATTTTGTTGCTGCAAATAAAACCTACGGCAAGCACAGCGGCGGCAATTCAGTAAAGATGGATACTGATTCGGAAGGAAATTTTTCATATTGGCTAAACAATGATTTTTTAAACAAACTTAATCCTGATATTGTAAGGTATATTGATACAGAGCATTTGTGGAGCACCGAAGGAGCGGCGTTAGCGGGAATTGAAGATACATATTGCTTTAAAGCGGGCGTTTCCCTGCTTTCGGCCGCGGAGCTTATACGTTACAAAGATACATTGGCATATGATGTAGACGATAATTATTGGCTCAGAACACCTGCAAATTACAATCAGCCGCGATTAATGAAAATTAATGCTGATGATACCAATAATAACAGTGTGCAGGTAAAAATTTTTCAGAACGGTCTTGACGACACTACTCTCGGAATACGGCCTGTGTTCTATTTGGGTATGGATTTTTTCCGAAATGTAAAAATTGACATTGATAATGCAGGTGAAAATGTGTTGGAGACTTTGCGGAAAAATTACAGTATAAACGAGCTTTCGGATTTATATGATGAAACGCTTTTGAAAAATTTAGGATTTTCGTATGCGAATAGCTTTTCGGTAAAATTCTCTGTTGATAATTTATCTGATATACAAGAACTTAAAGCAGATGTTTCATTGGAGGTTAACAGCGGCGACGCGATAAGCGGCGTTGCAATGCTGGCGGTATATGATGAAAACGGCTTTACGGTATCAAAGGATTTCAAAAATATATCAGCATCGGCAGGCGAGAATGATATTGTTACATTGTGCGCAGAAAATCTGCAGAATATGACCGACAAATGCTCTGCAAAAGTTATGGTATGGAATGACGC
>JALEIO010000203.1 GCA_022769845.1 Oscillospiraceae bacterium | reverse complement strand
AAAACGAAAGCTTATAAATACTATTGCTTTCAGCGTTAACAGTGTTATTCGCCGAGCCGCTTTTAAGTTTAAGCGACGATAATCCCGAATACTTTTCCTCGGACGAAATTGTGGCATTATCTTTAAATTTCCAGCCGTAATTGCTAAAATTCATACCGCCCGCAAGAGAGGTGTCAAAATTATCGGTGTAAATAAAGCCTGCGGATATATCGTCAACAAGAAAAGTTTTCAAAACGGCGCTTTGGGCGTTTGCGCCAAGCGCCAAAGATGCGCTTAATTCAAAATCGCCCAAAACGTTTTTCTTATCATAGGTTATGCCCAAAAGCATATTGTCCTTGCTGTATGCCGCAAAAACCGCAGTAATGCTTTTTTCGCCGCCTGTATTTTTTCCGACTATTTTCATATTTACGCCTTCGTCATCAAACGTATAAATCGGTGCGCCCGCAGCAATATTTTCGTCAGCACTGCGAATTTCAAAATCACCGTCAGATATATATGCAGACGATTTTCCGCTTAAATCCGCTTGTGCATAAGACGGCATTACAAGTGAAAAAATCATAGCCGCCGATAGAATAGTAAAATGTAATTTTTTCATAGATATCTCCGTTCTTTTTTACTCCTCAACCATCACAATGTCATCTATGCATAAATCATATGTTGACATATTTCCTCCGTCAATTGCTGATGTTACAGGTCGGAACTGAATACGCAAATCATCTGCTTCAAACGAAAGAGTATAATACGCCGTATAATGATTCCATTTATCGCCTACTCCGCTTATACGTTTGTATCCCTTCTGTTCGGGGTTAGACGATGACAAAAAGAAAATGTCTACTGCCGAAGAATTAGAGGTGTCGCCTACAATTCTTGCATTAAACTCAATTTTATATTTTACGCCCATTTTTGCTTTTGAGCCTAAAGTCTGATCAATACCGAAGTAGTTGGCAGTTCTTCCAGAAAGCTTAAGATATTTATTTCCGTTTTCTTCTTCAACCGTAAGCTTAACCGTTGGCTTCTTACCGCCGGACTGTGTAAAGGAATCTAATGAATCACAGGTTGAATTTACAATAATGCTGTTTCCGTCACTCGTTACATGCTTAATATCAGATGCATTGCCGCTTGTCTGTCCGTTTCCTGAAGATTCATTTGAATTTGTCGGCTCGTTTGGATTTACCGGTTCGGACGGCTCAACATTTTTTGAAGGCTGCGATTTTTCATTTACTTCCTTTTGCGCTGCCGCTTGTTTTTCTTTTTCGGCTGCGATTAATTTTTCAGCTTCGCCTTCTTGATAATCGGCAACTTTTTCAAGTTTTAAATTATCTGCACAGAAATCAAAAACTATTTTATTGGTTCCGCCAATAATAAATCTGCCAACTATAAGGTCACCGTCCCAGAAAATGTTACATTCCTTCTCAACATACTGCCATGTATCCGAAATATCGAAAAATACCGATTCGGTGCGCTGTTTGCCGTCACCCGTTCCCATTACGCCGAGCGACATAACCATTTGCTTGCCGTTTAGCTCGGAGCCTGCGCCCGGAGTTTTGAAATATCCGCTTATTTTATATTTTCCCGGTCCGTTTGCTTTAAGCTGATTTATAACCTCCTGGAAAAATCCGGAATAGCTGAATTTTCTGTCTGTAATATAAAGATAATTATTTCCGCTTTGAGCATCGGAGGAGGTTACCTTCTTAATTAAGCAGTCATTGCAGGCTGCCCAGCCATAATTTGCACCGTCTGTGAGGTTTTCTTCTTCAATGTCAGGATTGCCCAAAAGGTTTGTTCCAAACTCGCTCTTTTCGGGAAGCGGTTCTTTTACAACAATACTGAACTTATCGCTTTCAATGGTAACCGCATTTGATTTTTCAATATAGTCAACCTTTGCGTCAAAGCTTTCGCCTATAAATCTAAGCGGAACATAGCATCTGTCGTTTATAACCGTTGCAGCAACGTCAAGAGTGTGCGCCTCGCCGTTTACATATGCGGTTGCATCGTCCGCTTTTATAACAATTTCTTTGCCGTCTAATGCAATTACCGCCTTGTTTTCTTCGTCAATCCATTTTACCGACGCTCCGAACGCTGACGCAACCGCTCTTATGGGAATAAGAGTTCTGTCGTTTTTCATAACGGGTTC
>JALEIO010000163.1 GCA_022769845.1 Oscillospiraceae bacterium | reverse complement strand
CTTTATATCTACATATCGGCCCTTTGCATTTTTTACCGAAACTGTTTTTTCATTTATGCTGCTTTCGTAAACCTTTGAGCTTAATTTTACGGTTATTTTATTATCGCCGCTGTAGTCACAGGAGGTTATCGTTGGCAAATCATAAAAACCCGTCACCCTGATATTGTCTATTGCAGTATAGCCAAGGTTTTCTTCGCCTGGTCCGTAAAGTCTTAAAAGCTTAAGCCCCAAATTTCCGTTCGCATTTGTTGAATGAAGCACCTCATCGCTCAACAGCGGTGTGCCGTCAACAAATACGCTCACTGTGTTTTTAACGGTATCCGCCTTAAGTAAGAAATGATACCATTTATGCTCCTCATAAGTCGTAACAAGCTTGTTTAACACCTTCATTTCCGAGCCGGTAAATCTTACAATATTTGTTTCTTTATCGTTGTTAAGCCTTAACACCATTGTTTTTTTACCGCTGCTTTCAACGGTGTCTACATAAAGGTCGTATTCTATGTTTATTCTGCCGGTGCTTTCCTTTAAAGGTATATCAATATACGGAATATCCGCTGACGTATAATTTTCGCTTGGTTCATCCACACCGACAAGCAAGCTGTCGCCATGCTCTGCATCAATTATATCTGTTTTTACATATCCGCGGCGCGGATACATTGATATTCCCGAATCGAGAATATTTGAATCTCCCTCTTTAAATTCAAAATCCTCAAATACGGTAAATGCGTTATCTCCCCTTACAAAATTCACGGTAACGCTAATCTCTCTTTCATCGCCGTCATTGCTCACCGCCTTTGCGGTAATTGATAAGCTTTCTTTGTCTATATCCTGCAATGTAAGCATATACGGCTCTTGCGTCAAGGTTTGTTCCAATTCGTCATCAAAATATATATCAATTTTTGATATGCCCGAATTTGCCTCTGCAATAATAGGAATATTCAGTGTTTCGCCCATATCTGCCGTAAAACTTTCGCCTATATTTTGAAATTCAAGCCTTGTAATATCCGGCAGTCTTAAAGCAGAGTTTGTCAGAATAATATTATCCATCAAAATGTCGCCGTCCGAGGTTCTGTTGAAAGTAAACCCGAGCGTGTCTGCCTTTGTGGAACTGTTTTCTATATAGTCAAGATTGCCGTATATCAGCGTAATGTTGTCGCCTTTGAAGTAATAGACATCAACATACTGCTTATTTTTAACCGAAAACGCTATGCCCGTATCGGCATCCGCAAACGAAAACTCGTAAGTATTTTCCGTTTTGAACGCCCCGTCAACCATACGCTGAACAACAAATTTTCCGTTTCCTTTGCTTGCAAGCTGAATATTGGCGCCGCACCGCATAATAAAGTTTTTGCCGCTTGCAAAGCTTGGAACAAGGTCTAATTTAACAGTGTATGTAACATTCTCGCCGATATAATCCGCAAGATTGACATACATAGTATGTGTTGCCGCCGATGCACCGTCGGGGGTGTGCTTTCCTATTGCAAACGCACCGTCCTTTATGAAGGACGAAACGCCCCTGGTGCTGTTTGACGTGCCTGAAAATTCAGCATATTCCGAAATTGACGATACAGAATCAAAATCAAATACCTTTAGTATTTCGGCGTCGCTTGCGAAAACACAGCCTGCGCAAAAGCATAAAACCGTAAAAGCACAAATGAAGCTGAATATAATTTTTTTGTTTTTCAAAATCACAACCGCCATTGCTCCTTTCCGTTCAATTTGGTTACTCTCCGTAACGAATTTTTTCAAATTTGTCATTTAGCCTTAAAACTCTAAATTCAAGGATATTCGTGTTCGGATTTGCACTGCAACCGTTTCCGACAAGCTTTATATACCTCGCATTTACTCTGTTTATGCTAAAAACCTGATATTCTTCAGAACCCGGAGAGGATGTAAACGAATCTATTTTTTCGTAATTTACGCCGTCGGTTGAATAATACAAGTCAAAGTAATAGCTTCTTACAAGGCTCTGCCAAAATCCTATTGCAACGCCGTCCACACTCTGCACGCTTCCAAGGTCAAACACTGCGTGCTCGCCCCTGGTCATTGTGGTCCACCTGGTAGAAAAATCATTGTCAAACATATTTTTGCCTAAATTTTCAGCCTGCGGCTCGTCGCTTACATAAAACGACGCAAGCTCAAGCTCGTCAAACATCATATCCTTTGTGCCTCTTTGCGTATCGTACGGAACAATAAACATTTTGCTCTTTGTCTTGTCTGCACTGTATACCCTTATAAGATTCGGCATATTCACGCTGTCCGATTTAATAAACTCGGCGCTTTTTAACGGGTCGCTCGGAACAACCTCAACATCAGGAAGGCTCTGACCGCTTAAAACAGGAATATAATTTAACGATTCCACTTTTTCTCCGTATACAATGCCTGTATATCCGTAATCGCTTGTATCATATTCTTTATTCGCCATATCGGGCGCTGTCCATTCGCAAATAGGCTTATTCATTACAGTATCTGTAAATTCTCCGAGCCTTACCGCAAGATTTACCTTTCCCGACGCGTTTATTTTTATGGCAATCTTTCGTACGCCGACATTGTTTGTCTGTCCCTCTCCCTGCGGTGACGAGGGAAGCGGAGAAGCGTCCATAATGCTTAACTGCGCGTCAGGAGCGTCGGTTTCAAACCGCAGCGTCATTGTTTTTCCGTCTTTTGACAAAGCGACTGTTCTGTCATCTGCCAAATATGCGTCCGCCGTTGTATGCATAAACCAATATATCTCGGAATTGTCCTTCGCAAGGTCTATTTCGTCTCTTACAGTCAGGGTTTTGAAGTTGTCACCAATGTAAAATCCGCGCTTGTAATCTTTAACATTGCTGCCGTAGGTGTCAGTCATATCATACACACCGTATGCCCCGCCCTCTCCTTCTTTATAATCGATAAGAGGCGTATAAACGTTTGCTACCTGATTATAATCTGCTGTATTGTTTATGGTAACTGTGTTGTGTCCTTCTGTGCGCTTTCTGTATTTTTCGTTTTCCGCAAGCGAAGAATTGTAATCCTCTGAACCCAGTGCCTGCGCCCATCTTACACCGTTTAAGTCAAACACAAAATCGCCGTTGTCGTTATGCGCGTGATAAAAAGTAGTCGGTCCGCCGTGCGACGCAAAGAACAGTGCGTCATAATCTTTATAGTCTCCGTGAACAGAGAAAAGCTCAACGCCTTCGGAATATTTTACCTTCGGCAATTTTTCTGTTTCGTCAACACTTACGTCGGGGTCATAATAAAGCGCGTCCGCAAAAAATATTTGAACATCCGCCATACGCTCGTCGAATGCTTTTTCAATAGTAGCCCTTCTTGCTGCAATAAGCTCCCTTTGATTAAAATGCTTTCCGAAGTATCCCATAGGATGACTTGCATATATTTTTTCGTCCGACGCGTCGTGGTAATTGTAGTTTGCCACCATACTTCGTATTGCCATATTGGCAATACCCGTTTTCTCCACGCCCGGGAAGGACAGAAGATTGAAGTCTGTGCCGTATATATTTTCCAATGTCGCGCAGGAATACATCAAAGAGCGCGCCACGTGATACCAATAGTTGCTGCTTTCTGCCCATACACCGTCGGGATACAAATTCTTCATTGTATATTCCAAGCTTCTTATGGTATTGCTTAAATAATCGGAACATATTTCGGGATAGTCGCCCATAAATGCCGCCGCCATACAAACGCCGCCCGAATTAACCCAGGTGTTAAAGTTGCTGTACCATTTTAGGCAAATGCCGGGCATAACAATGGTTAAATCGTTATTTGTAACGCTTTTTGCAGGAATTCTGCAATAAAACGCCTGCGGAAATACCGAAAGGAAAAGCCTGTAAACATTAGCCTTAATTGCCTCTCGCTGCTCCTCTGTAAAGTAGTCATAGCACCAATCATAAGCAACGGCAATCGCAGTTCCGTAAGAGCCGCTGTCTATAATGTGTATGGGGTTCAAATCGGGGAAATTATTAAGCTCGTTAAGCTGGTCTAACGCGTATTTTGCATACTTTTCCTCCCCCGTCATCTGATATGCAAATCCGACAAGCTGCATCCACGATTCCAATTGTCTTGCAGTGTTAAGCGTTCTTATGCTGTCGTCATACTTGTATGTTCTAAGTTTTTGGGTTATTACCACATCAGCTTGAGCAATAAGATCCTCCACAATCTTTTTCATATAAGAATCCGTCTTTGAAAGCTCTCTTATTCTGTCAAAGTCTTTATCCGACGCCAAGACAGAAATATGATGCTTTCCGTCGGAGTTCATTTTTTGATACCCTTCCAAAAGCTTTTCGGCGCTCGGTCTGTCAAACAGCATATAATCGCTTAAATACTTAAGATTGCTTTGAAAATCCACATATCTGTAGGAATCATTCCATGTGTTTTCAGGTGTGTATCTTTTGTGATATTCTACCTCTGCGGATTTGTCAAAATAAATTTTGGATTTTGAAGTAACTATCAATCCGTCCTCATCATCAAAAACATTATACCCCAAAATGTTTTTAACCGTTTCTTTTAAAGGTATCAGCACTGTTCCGTCTTTTGCCTTTTTTACATTTTCGGAAGAATACTTTTTACCGTTCAAAGTTATTTCATTATCTGCAAAAACCGCGTCCGTTCCGTATGCCTTGTTAAATTCGTCAAGCGCAATGTAAAATTCGCCGTTTTCATATTCTCCCTTGCTTTCAAGCTTGTATTTGTAACCGTTGGAAAACGCAGAACCCGATAAATAATTAAACATTATTTTACCGTCTAAATCATCGGCAATGTTTTTATCAAACTCAAACATTGAAGTATTAACTTCGGTAACCTCGTTTTCATTTACAATAAACGGCTTGTCAAATCCCGTAACTTCAACATTTCTGCACTTAAGCTCTCCCGAAAAAGCGCCCGCACCGCACGCAATTCTTACAACATTTAAATTTTTAATTTTGTTTGTCAATCGAACATCTTTTGCAACCATTCGGTAATTGTTGTATGTCCAATCGTTTCCCGTTCCGAAAAAAACGGTATTTGTTCCGTCGTTTAAGTTTAAATACATTGTCACCTTAAAGCAGGAGCCGTTTGCCGCAGCACCCGAAAAACCCGAAGTTCCCGATATAGCAACCGTTCTTCCGCTTTCTATTTTGACCGGATATTCGTTTATTGTCGAGGATGATGACGTATTGTCTCTCAACATAAAAATCTGTGCGGTCGCGTCCGAGTCAAAATCTGCCATAAACTCGCCGGTTATTTTAAAATACTTATACTGTTTTTGGCTTTTATAACCTTTAAAAATATTAAGGTTAATGTCCATATAGGCATCATCAGAGGTTTTCTTTTTAAAAATCAGCTTATCTCCCTTTTTTGGATTTTTATAATCAAATGCCTCGGATGTAATTTCGTTTGTTTTTGGATACAGTTTAACATTGTTTGCATATTTGTTCTGTCCCGTCCAAGTGCTGTGAAAGAACGTAAAATCGCCTATATCGTCAGTAAACGAGAAAAATTCTTCGCCTTGTTCATCATTTTCGCCTAATATCGCGGTGTTTTTTACTCCAAAAGCATTTTTATTATTTTCGGGTTTCCACGGAAAATTTCCCTCATACAAAGCAATGTCGTCCAAGTATAAATTGTTTTCACCGTCTTCTTCTTTTTCTATAATAAGGCTTTCAGGCTTTACGGGTTCCGCAAGCTTCCAATCCTCAACGCACAGTTTTTTGTCAGCGTACACCGAGAATTTGTTTGTTTTTAAGTTTACCGCAATGCTGACTTGAGTAAGTCCTCCGTTAAAAATATTTTTCTCAACATTAGCATTTGATAAAACTCCGGCAACAACCTTTCCCTCTTTTGTTTTTATTTCGTTATCCTCAATTTTCAAAAGACAGCCCGTTGTGCTTTGGTTGGCAACGGAAATTATTGCATTGGTTGTATTTTCCGCACCTATTTTAAAATCAATAAAATATTTTTGAGCTTGGGTGCTCATAGGAACAGTCACAGTTGTTTTACCGCCCTTTATCACCTGCAGCACCTTATTGCTCCCTAACGAATTTAAAGTGCGCGCCTTTTCCCCGTTTATGTCAAAACCTTTAGGAACGCCGTTAACGGGAACAGAATCAAAGGTCTCTTTATACAAAGTATAAGATTTTCCCGCAGCATATATCGGAGCGGCCTGCAAAGACAAAGCAAGCATTAAAGAAGTGCAAATAAATTTTAATAAACATCTATTGAATTTCATATGCATATACCTCCATTGGAGCTTGAGCATTTAACCTTACAACAATAAAATAATTGCTGTCGCCGAAAGACTTGTAATCTTTAAGCTGCGCTGCCGAAATAGGTCTTATCTCATCTCTTTCTTTATTAATTACTCCTATATTTGCCGTATTAACCTTAATGTTTATAAGATTTGCGAAAGAGTAATCATATGAATTTCCCGTCTTTGTTTTAGATATGTAAGCGTATACT
>JALEIO010000159.1 GCA_022769845.1 Oscillospiraceae bacterium | reverse complement strand
AACCACCCCGTGGGCGCTTGCAAAGGATGTAAATAATTTTGCAAGACTTCAGGAGGTTTTGTATAATCTTCTCGAGGGCATACGTTTTCTCGGCGTTTTGCTTAAGCCCTTTATGCCCGAAACTTCAGAAAGTATTCGTTCACAGATAAATTCTGAATTCAATACGTTTGATACGCTGGTCTAATTCGGTTATATCAAATCAGGAACGGTAACCAAAAATGCTTCGCCGCTTTTTGCAAGGATAGATGAGGCAAAAAAGCTTGAAGAAATTGAAAAAGAGGTTGCCGAGGCACAGAAGAAAGCTAAAAAAGAAGAAAAAAAATCTGACAGCAATAAGGAGGACGCTCCGGCTGAAATTTCAATCAACGATTTTGCAAAAATAAATCTTAAAGTAGGAAAGGTTTTAGAGTGCAAACGCGTTGAAGGCGCAGACAAACTGCTTGTTTCACAGATTAAAATAGGAGATGAGGTACGCCAGATTGTTTCGGGAATTGCAAAGTATTATTCGCCCGAGGATATGGTCGGAAAAAAAGTTGTTGTCGTTACAAATTTAAAACCGGTAAAGCTTCGCGGAGTTTTGTCGCAGGGCATGATTCTTGCCGCCGCGGACGAAAACGGAAATCTTTCGCTTGTAGCGCCCGATAAGGATTTAAGCGACGGCTCAAAAGTACAGTAAACAGGAGATTGGAATGTTTTTTGATTCACACGCACATTATGACGATGAACGATTTGACGCAGACCGCGCAGCTCTTTTAGATTCATTTAAACAAAACGGAATTGACTATGTGGTAAATATAGGCACAAATCTTGAAACATCACAAAAATGCCTTGATTTATGCGAAAAATATGACTTTGTTTATGCCGCATTAGGGTTTTATCCCGAAGATGTTGACGGCATAGGCGAGGATGATATTTTAAAGCTCGAAAAACTTTGCAGGGAAAATAAAAAAGTGGTTGCAATAGGTGAAATCGGGCTTGACTATCACCAAAACAACACACCGAAAGATACGCAGATGTATTGGTTTGAACGGCAGCTGCAACTTGCCGAAAAGCTTGATTTGCCCGTTGCAATTCATATGCGCGACTCCACGAAGGACACTCTTGATATTTTGCAAAAATCGTCGGTTAAAACAGGAGTTCTGCACTGCTTTTCGGGAAGCTGTGAAACTGCCGAAATTGCTCTTAAAATGGGCTTTTACATTTCTTTTTCGGGAACTGTTACCTTCAAAAACGCAAAAAATGTTGCCGAAGCGGCAAAAATAGTGCCGGACGACAGAATTTTGATTGAAACCGATTGTCCGTATCTTTCTCCCGAACCGAACAGAGGAAAAAGAAATTCGTCGCTCAACCTAAAATATACCGCGGCAAAGCTTGCCGAGCTTCGTGGCACTACGATGGAAGAAATTGCATATATCACAAGCTGCAACGCAAAAAGAATGTATAATATAAAATAGGTTTTACCTGCTCTTTGCCGTGTATTTGCGGTATTGGGCAGGTGTTTTTCCGTATTTTTTCAAAAATATCCGATTAAAATATGATATACTGTTAAAACCACATTCCAATGAAATGTCAATCACGCTTCGGTCGGTGTTTTCAAGAAGGTCCGCCGCAGCGTTCAAGCGGCGCATATTTATGTATGAGTGAAACGTTTGACCTGTTTGTTTTAAAAAAAGTCTGCCCAAATATTTTTCGTTCATAAAATACAATTCCGACATTTTTTTAAGCGTCAGCGCACAGTCGTAATGCTCGTCAGCGCGGTGTTTTAATTCTTCGACAATTCTGTGGCAATGCCCTTTGTAATTTATGGTTTGTTTGTTTTTATAATATAAAAGATAAATAAATTCGCTGATTAATTCGGCGGTTTCAAGCATAAAATCGGTATTGGCAGTATTTATATTTTTAAATTCCTTCGATATATCCTTAAAATTTACTTTTGTCTTTTCGCACGCGCTTTTTGACTTTTGCAAAGCATTTTTGGGGTTATCTGTTTGATTTCCTACAAAAAGTATACATTCAACTTTTTCGTCAATTTTTATGGGGTAAACAAGCTCAAAAAGACCGTACGGGCAAGTGCCGAAAAGCGGCTTGCCGCAACGCAACGCCATTTTGCATACAGTTTTTTTACACGAGGTGCACAGCATATACCCCGCGCTTGTGCTTTTTGCAATGTCGCAGAATTTTAAAGTATGCATTCTGAATTTTCGCTCAATATCAAAAGGTTTTGAAGATAAAATTCCCGTAACGTCGTGCATATTAAGCATAAGTTTGCCGTTTTCGGATAAATATTCCAAAATATCATTAAGTTGCATATATGCCACCTCAAATTGCTTATTATATTTAAATTCTATCACAAATGTATCTTTTGTGCAATAATTAAGTTTAATTTGTGATAGTTATATTTAATAAAACTATATAAAATTACTTTAAAAGGAGTGAAATATATGAAAAAATATGACCTTATTGTTATCGGCGGCGGATTTTCAGGCTGTGCGGCAGCAATCGCGGCGGCTCGCGGCGGACTTAACGTGCTTTTGGCTGAAAAAACAAATGCTCTCGGCGGTTCGGCAAATGCGTGTCTTGTAAATCCGTTTATGAAATATCATACAAAAATTAATTCAAAACGCGTTGATTTAAGTGCGGGAATTTTTAAAGAAATTACATTGGAACTGGAAAAATGCGGTGCGTATTACGAGAAAAGAAAAGCAAGCGAAACGGGTGTTTTTAACGAGGAATGGCTGAAGCTTATTTTGAATCAAAAGCTTATAGAAGCCGGTGCCGATATTTTATTTCACTGTTTTTTGGTCGGCGCAAAGACGGAAAACGGCAGAATATGCTCGGTAAACCTTGCGACAAAATCCGGTATTTTGACCTTTGAGGCTGATGAGTTTATCGACGCGACAGGCGATGGGGATTTAGCGTATGCCGCCGGATGCAGTATGCGGCTGGGACGCGAAAAAGACGGTCTTTGCCAGCCTATGACGCTTTGCTTTCGATTGGGTAACGTTGATATTGAAAAATGGGTTTGTGAAAAGGACGCGGTTAACGAGTTGTATAAAAAATACCGCGCTGAAGGCAAAATAAAAAATTTGCGTGAAGATGTTTTGGTTTTCAGAAATGTAACACCGGGAGTTCTTCACTTTAATTCAACCCGTATAGTAAAGCTTGACCCGACAAACGTTTTTGACGTTACAAAGGCAGAAATAGAAGCGCGCAATCAGGTTTTTGAGCTTGTTAAATTTTTAAAAGACAATTTTGAGTCTTTCAAAAATGCCGAAATCATTTCAACCGCGGCGCAAATCGGTATACGCGAAAGCCGTATGCTTAACGGATTGTATGTACTTAATCAAGATGATATTGTTTCGTGCAAAAAATTTGACGATTCGATTGCGCTGGGCAATTACGATATTGACATTCACAATCCCGAAGGCAGCGGCACAAGCCATTATTTTTTCAAAGAAGGCGAATTTTATACAATTCCGTACAGATGTCTTGTTCCGAAGGAGATAAAAAATCTGCTTGTCACAGGAAGGTGTATTTCTGCAACCCACGAAGCGCAGGCGTCAATAAGAATTATGCCCATTGTGTGCTGTCTTGGCGAGGCGGCGGGAAGTGCGGCGGCGCTTGCATTTAACGAAAATTCGAGTATGGCGGATATTGACGTTGAAAAGCTTCGCAAAATACTTATCCAAAACGGCGCAATGGTATAATACTAACGGCTAATCGGCAGTCTTTAACAGGCTGCTGATTTTTTATGCAAAAATTTTGTAATAATATTTGCGTTTTTGTTTTTGTTGTGGTATAATATAATGACTATATTTTCTGCGGAGGAAAAAATGACAAAAACTGACAATATTTTTATAAGAATTGCAGAAGCCGTTCTGCTTTGCATAATAGCATATTTTTATTCTGTTACCGGGAACTTTCCGCTGTTTTCAATTTTTTCAACTGTGATAATAGGCGCTGTAGCATACAGAAGGCATTATCTTGTAACACTTCTTGACTGTTCGCTTGTTTTGGCAGTTATTGTGTGTATGGCTGTTATAAATATGAACGTTGATATTCTGACGGTTTTAATTGAATTTTGCGGTCTGATTTTTGTAGGTCTTGTTTCGGGGCTTGCGCTTAAATACAATAAAAACTTTTTTACACATGTTTCGGTATCTTCCTTTGCGGAAATTGCAGTTACAATTCTTGCACTGATGTATGTAAAACGCGGTGGAAACGATATTTTTGAGTATTATGTCGGCTCTCCGATGAAAATGTATACAAATCTTATTAACCAAGCCGTTAACCAAAGCGGCGCATATACGGCGGAAACGGCAAAAATGATAAATGAGCTTATTGATATGCTTTATTCAATGCTGAAAATGTTTATGCCGTCGCTTATCATAATATGCTCGGTTATATCGGCGTATTTTAAATATATACTTGTTAAAAAAATAATTGAATTTACCGAAAAGAAAAAGCTTTGCGCAACGGCATTTTCCAATCTTAAGCTTAATGAAAAAACATCTGTGGCATTAATCGTTTTGATACTTTTGCTGTTTATAATGCAAAAATCAATTTTATCCGACGCACTTTCAAACATTTTAGTGCTTATGCTGTTTGCACATTTTATATGCGGCGTGTCGGTTTTGGATTTTTATTTTAAAAAAACAAGATTATGGTGGGGGATAAGACTTATCATCTACGCTGCTGTCCTGACGCTTTCATCTATGTTTGCAAGCTTTTTGCTGCCTGCTCTCGTTTTGGTTGGTATGATAGATTCTCGCTGCGACATACGAAAGATTGAAACTCAAAATTTGCCGCCCGACAAATTTTTCGATAATAAGGAGGATAATGAAAAGTGAATCTTAAAAAATCTTTAAGAACATTTTTGATTAACAACGCTTTTTATTTGTGGGTTATTTTCCTTTTTTGTGTTGTTACCGCCTTTTTTGATATGCGCGTTGCGGCGTTTGAGCTTATAATTTTTCTCGGACTTGCGGTTTTTTATTTTGTAACAATCATATTCCGAAAACGCGATGTATTACATTATTTAAACAAGCTTACCTATACAATAGACAGTGCTCATAAGGATTCTTTGTTTAATTTTCCGATGCCTGTTGTTATTTTAACCGATAACGGCACTATTGCGTGGTATAATGAATTTTTTGCAAACATTGCGAACATAGACTTTGCAAAATCGGATGCATTTGAACGAAAAATAAGCTCGGTAATTCCCAATTTTGACTTTGATTCGCTATACAAAGAAGGGGACAGCTTGGTTTCGTATTATTTTAAGCTGGGCGAAAAATATTATCATGTTTTCGGCAATATTACGCATATAGAAAACAGCAATGACAGCTGTGTGGTGCTTTATTGGGACGACCGCACCGAGGACGAACTTTTGAAAATAAAATATGATGAGGAAAAATTTGTAAGTGCGGTTATGGTTATTGACAACTATGACGATATTTTGCAGGATACCCCTCCTGCCGACCGCCCAATACTTATTGCAACCTTTGACGAGGCGCTTACTTCGCTTGCCGATGAGGTAAACGGAATTTTGAAAAAACAGGAAAAGGACAGATACTTTTTCTATTTTGACAATAAAACATTAAAGCATTTTATTGATACCAAATTTGAGTTTTTAAAGGATTTGCGCGAAATACGAATGGGTAACAAATTTCCGCTTACGTTAAGCATCGGTATTGGTTGTGACGGCAAAGATATGGCTCAAAACGATGCTTTTTCATATGTTGCGCTTGATATGGCGCTTGGCAGAGGCGGCGACCAGGTTGTTATAAAGGACAAGGAAAAATACAGCTTTTTCGGCGGAAAATCAAAAGAAATCGAAAAGCGTACGCGTGTTAAATCGCGAATTGTTTCGTATGCATTAAAAGAACTTATTGAAGAAGCGGAAAACGTGGTTATTATGGGACACCGCCATGCCGACGTTGACGTTATGGGGGCGGCGCTCGGTCTGTTCAGAGCTTGCAGCGCACTTGACAAAGAGGTTAAACTTTTAATGCAGACGTATAATCAATCGGTAAAAAATCTTATTGATTTGCTTGGCGACGAGTACGATGAATTTATTATAAACGAAGCGTATGCATCGGAAATTATAACCAAAAAAACGCTTATTATTGTTGTAGATACGCATATGAAAGGTTTGCTTGAAGCGCCGCAGTTTTTGGAGCGTACAAGCAGAATTGTGGTAATTGATCATCACAGGCGCAGTGCGGATTTTATAGACAATGCGGTGCTTACCTATCACGAGCCGTATGCATCCAGTACGAGCGAGCTTATAACCGAAATGCTGCAATATATGGACAGCTCCATAATGCTCAAACGAATTGAAGCGGACGCACTTTATGCCGGAATTTATCTTGACACCAAGAATTTTTCGTTTAAAACCGGTGTGCGAACCTTTGAAGCGGCGGCATATCTAAAAAAACTCGGCGTCGATACTGTATATATAAAGAAGCTTTTCCAAGTGGATATGGACGCTGTTGCGAAAAAATGGCGCATTATAGAAAGCGCGCATTTATACAAGGATAATATTGTTTATGCAACGTGCGAAAAAAGCGCTGACGATATGCAAACCATTGTTGCGCAGGCGGCTGACGAGCTTTTAAACGTAAAGGGTGTAAATTGTTCGTTTGTAATTTGTCAGGTAGGAACAGACGTTATAATAAGCGCGCGTTCCTTCGGCGAAATCAATGTTCAGCTTGTGCTTGAAAAATTAAGCGGCGGCGGTCATATGACTATGGCGGGCGCGAATATAAAAAATTCAACTGTTCCAATTGTTGTTGAGCAGCTTAAAAATGTGCTTGACGAATATTTGAAAACCAAGTAAATTTTATTAAAATCGGAGGTAATACAAATGAAGGTAATTTTTTTACAGGACGTTAAAGGAAAAGGAAAAAAAGGTGATATAAAGGATGTAAGCGACGGCTTTGCCAAAAACTTTTTGCTCCCTAAAAAAATGGCGGTTGAAGCTACGGCAGCCAATTTAAATGCCGCAAAGGGCAAGCAGGAATCCATTCAGTACCATAAGGATATGGAGGAAGAGAATGCTAAAAAGCTTTCTGATAAAATAGCCGAAATAAGCCTTAATATATCTGCTAAAGCAGGTGAAAACGGCAAGCTTTTCGGTTCTGTTACAAGCAAGGAGCTTTCTGAAATATTAAAAAAGGAACACGGCTTTGACATAGACAAAAGAAAATTTGTTCTTCCGGACGGAATAAAAAGCGAAGGCGCATATACAGTTGATATAAAACTGCACCCGGGTATTGTGGCAAAGCTTAAGGTAAATGTAAAATCGCAGTAATTTTGATAGGAGATAAGTATGGCTGAAGAAGTTGTAAGAAGTATGCCTCACTCGGTTGAAGCGGAGCAGATTATTTTAGGCTCAATTATTTTTGACAACGAGTGTATGCCCGATATCAGCGCAAAAATAAGAATTGAAGATTTTTATATAGAACAGCATAAAAACATCTTTGGTGCTATGATTAATATTTCAAACCGTGCTGAACCTATTGACCTTGTAACAGTGCAGAACGAGCTCGGCGAGCAGTTTGATTCGGCAGGCGGCGCACAGTATCTTACTCAACTGCGTTATATGGTTTCAACCACGGCAAATTTGAAATATCATATTCAGATTGTAAAGGATAAAGCTATTTTGCGCAGGCTTATCCGCGCGGCTAATGAAATTGTTGACAAAAGCTACAATTCGGACAACAATGTAAACGAGGTCATAAACATCGCCGAAAACAGAATTCTGGATATTTCGCAGGGTAAGGAAATGAGCGATATTTATCATATCCGCGATATTCTTGCGTCAAATCTTGCGAAAATAGAAGAACTTATGAAGAATAAGGGCACAGTTACCGGCGTGCCGACAGGCTTTGACGAGCTTGATAAACGAACGGCAGGTCTTCAGCCTACCGACCTTATTCTTATTGCGGCGCGTCCGTCAATGGGTAAAACCAGTTTTGCGGTAAACATTGCCACAAACGCGGCTGTTCGGTATAAAAAAAGCGTTGCAATATTCAGCCTTGAAATGGGCAAAGAACAGCTTGCAAACAGAATTCTTTCGTCTGAAGCTCTTATTTCAAGCGCAAAAATGCGAGTCGGTGACTTGGATGCAAACGACGCCCAGCGGCTTGTTATGACTATGGAACAGGTTTCAAAGGCGAACATTTACATAGATGACACGCCCGGTATTACGATTGCTGAAATCAGAGCAAAATGCCGCCGGTTAAGCCTTAAAAATCAGCTTGATATGATTGTAATAGACTATTTGCAGCTTATGAGCGGTTCAGGGCGCGACAGCCGTCAGCAAGAGGTTTCGGAAAACAGCCGACTTTTAAAAATTTTGGCAAAAGAGCTTAAGGTGCCTGTTATTGCGCTTTCACAGCTTAACCGTGAAGCGGATAAACGCGGCGACCACAAGCCGCAGTTAAGCGACCTTCGCGATTCGGGAGCGATTGAGCAGGACGCGGATATTGTTATGTTTTTGTACCGCGAAGCAAAATATGACCAGTCGGCCGACCAGAATGTTGCCGAGGTTATAATAGCAAAACACCGAAACGGTTCGACCGATTCGTTTAATGTTGGCTGGAGAGGCGAATATACGCAGTTTTCTAACCTTGATACTGTTCATACAGAGCCTCCCGCCTAAATCAAAAAGGTGATAATTTGCATAAGTTTGAGAAAAAAGTTTTTGATACAATAAAAAAATACAATATGCTTAAAAGCGGCGAAAAAGTGCTTGTCGCTTTTTCGGGCGGTGCAGATTCAACCGCTCTTGTGTGCGTATTGAAATCACTCGGTTTTGCCGTTTGCGCCGCGCACATAAATCACTGCTTGAGGGGTGCAGATGCGGACAGCGACCAAGAGTTTGTTCAGCATTTTTGCGAAAAAAACGGCATTGAATGTTATGTAAAAAAAGTTTCCGTAAAAAAATATGCAGAGCAAAATCATCTTTCCTGCGAGGAGGCAGGAAGGGTGATTCGTTATGAGTTTTTTAATGAAATTGCTGCAAAAAACGATATTTGTAAAATTGCCGTTGCGCACAATAAAAGCGACAGTGTGGAAACAAGCATTTTTAACTTTATAAGAGGTGCGTCGAGCGGAGGTCTTAAAGGAATTTTGCCTGTCAACGGCAATATTGTCCGTCCGTTAATTGAGTGCGCCAGAGAAAAAATTGAAGAATATTTAAGCTTTAAAAACACTTCGTTTGTTACCGATAAAACTAATTTTGAAAATGAGTATTCTCGCAACAGGATAAGGAATATTATTATAAAGGATATGGAAAAAATCAATCCTTCGGTCATAAATACAGTGTTTGAAAACAGTAAAATTATCGCGGAGGAAAATGATTTTATTTTTCGATATGTACAAAACAAGGCACGCGAATGTGTAAATATATGCGACAATGAAGTTTTTCTCAATTTGAGCAAAATTAAAAACGAGCATATAATTGTCAAAAAAAGACTTGTCGTATACTGTGCACAAAAATTGATTTCCGATTTTCGCACTTCGTCAAAAAACATAAATGCAATCGCACATTTGCGCCATGGCAAAAAAATAATTTTGGTAAATTATGGTTTGACAATTTCTAATAATTATGATATACTGCAATTTAAAGTTGATTTTTTTAAAAAAAGCGTTGCTGATGTGCAAGAAAACAGTATTTCTAGCAAAAAAAGCGGCTTTATGTATCAAATTTTTGACGGAAAAAGCATAAGCGTTAAAAAAATATTTGATGAAATTAATATTAAATTCAATGTTTCTTTTGTTAAAATTGACGAAATTTCGGATTTCAAATCTGCCGTTTATATTTGTGTTGACAGCGTAAATGAGCCGATTTACATAAGAAGCCGTAAAGACGGCGATAAAATAAGCATTGCAAGTGTTGGACGCCGAAAAATCAAGGATATTTTTATCGACCGAAAAATTCACCGCGAATTGCGCGATAAAATTCCGATAATTGCTACAAACAGTGCGGTTTTGGCTATATACGGCATCACGGGGGACCAAAAATATTTTGCCGATGAAAAAAGCGGCAAAATTTTGATGATTAAAACTTTTATTTAAGGAGATAATTATGATTGACCCATCTACTATCGGCGAGGTTGTATATTCGTCTGATGACATTAAAAAAAGAGTAAAAGAGTTAGGCAGACAGATTTCTGAGGAATACGCAGGCAAAGAGATAATTTTAGTGTGCATTTTAAAAGGCTCGTATGCTTTTACTGCTGACCTTGCGCGTGAAATTGACGTTCCGTGTTCAATTGAATTTATGCAGGTGTCAAGTTATGCAAACAGCATCGAGTCGAGCGGTTCACTTAAAATTATCAAGGATATAAATGTTCCCGTTGACGGAAAGCATATTATTATTATTGAAGATATAATCGATACGGGAATTACGCTTAACAATCTTAAAAAAATGTTTCTTACCCGAAATCCCGAAAGCATAAAGCTTTGTGCGTTCCTTGACAAGCCGAGCAGACGTCAGGCGCCTATTGAGGCGGATTATGTGGGTTATGTCGTTGAAGATAATTTTCTTGTAGGATATGGTCTTGATTATGCACAGCATTTTAGAAATCTTCCGTATATTGCAATTTTAAAGGAAGAATACTACAAGAACTAATATTTTATGTTTTTTTGGCAACAATATTTTAAAGGAGGCGGTGTGTGTGAAAAAATACATAAAAGGAATCGGTTT
>JALEIO010000135.1 GCA_022769845.1 Oscillospiraceae bacterium | reverse complement strand
GGATGGGTGACAATTATATCGCACACAAAAAATCTGTTGTCGGAATTTATGTCGTTTTGTGAGTTTTCTTCGTCGGGTGTGTCAAATTCAATTTCAGCGGTTTTTCCGTTTTCGTCGGTAAGCTGCGTTTTCAAAAGTATATTTCTTATACCGTCGCTTTTTACAAAATTTACATGCGCGCCGATAATTGGAATACGAGCTTTTGAAAGCGTTACGCGCACAAAAATTTTTCCTTTTTGAGCCAAAAAAATCACCTCTTTTTACTTTGCATAATATATATTTATGAAAAATTTTATTGCAATATGAAAAATAAAATTTTAGCAAAAACAGTTGACTTTTACTTTTATATATTGTAAGATGTAGTTTGAAAATATTATGTAAAGGAATGTCATAATTGATAAAATTTATAATAAAAAAATTTATTCCCGACTGCGAAAACACAAAAGATAAAAAAGTGCGCGAACGCTACAGTGTTTTGGCGGGAATTTTGGGGATTTGCAATAATTTTGTTCTTTTTGCCATTAAACTTATAATTGGTTTTTTCATAAACAGTATTGCTGTTATTTCGGACGCTTTTAACAATTTATCCGATATAGCGTCATCGCTTTTAAGCGTTATAAGCGCAAAAATGAGTAACAGACGACCCGACAAGGAGCATCCGTTCGGTCACGGACGATTTGAATATGTTGCGTCTTTGTTTGTTTCGGCGATTATATTTTTTGTAGGCATAACGCTGTTTAAAACGTCTTTTATTAAAATTTTCAAGCCCGAAAAGCTTAATTTTAATCCGTATCTTATAATTATTTTGTCGCTTTCGGTGCTTATAAAGGTTTGGATGTTTTTTTACAACCGATATATGGGCAGAAAAATAAATTCAAGCGTACTTTGTGCTGTTGCAGAGGATAGTTTGAGCGATGTTTGGGCAACGTCGGCGGTAATTCTTTCCACATTTTTAAGCCTTTTCACAAGTTTTCCCATTGACCCGATTCTCGGAGTAGGCGTGTCGGTATTAATTCTTTTTTCAGGCTTTAACATCGCCAAGGATACAATCGATTTGCTTTTGGGCAAGGCTCCCGACAAAGAACTTGCCGACAAGCTTAACAGCATAATCAAAAACGGCGAGCGAATACAGGGCGTTCATGATTTAATCATACACGACTACGGTCCGGGGCGCGTTATTGCGTCTGCCCATGCAGAGGTTAAAGACAATGAAAACATCGTTGAAATTCACGAAATAATTGACGCTCTTGAAAAGAAAATAGAAAACGAACTCGGCATTGTTATGATTATACACACCGACCCGATAAGTGTTGACTGTGAAAGAACATTAAGCTACAAAAATAAGGTTGAAGAAATCGCAAAAGAAATTGATGAAAAATTGTCCATTCACGATTTTCGCATAACTGATGGGCAGACAAATATAAATCTTATTTTTGACATTGTTTTTCCGTATGAATATGATGATAAAGCCTGTCATAAAATCGTTTTTGAAATAATGGATAAAATGAAAAACTATGATTCGAGAATTAATATAGTTGCAAAAATAGACCGTACATATTAGATTTTAAATAAGCAGGACATTAAAAAGGAGAATATCATAATGCGAGATTATGAAAACTTAAAAAAGGTTTCGGAAAACAGAGAAAAACAGCGTGCGTACTACATCCCCGAAAATAAGGGCGCATATACGCTTTTAAACGGCAAATGGAATTTTAAATATTTTAGCCGTGATGTGGATTATGACGGCAAAATTGATGAATGGGACGAAGTGAATGTGCCGTCCTGCTGGCAAAATACGGGATATGAAAAACCAAATTACACAAACGTTGCATTTCAGTTCCCGGTCGACCCTCCGTATGTGCCTGACGATAATCCGTTAGGTGTTTATATGCGTGAATTTGAAATTTTAGACACTGATAAAAAGCACTATATTGTGTTTGAGGGTGTATCGTCCTGCGTATATCTTTACATAAATGATAAATATGTAGGGTTTAGTCAGGGAAGCAGACTTCAGGCAGAATTTGACATTTCCGGTTATGTCAAAAAAGGTAAAAACACCATTACCGCAAAGGTTTTAAAATGGTGCTGCGGCACATATCTTGAGGACCAGGACGCCTTCAGATGCAACGGAATTTTTCGCGACGTATATCTTTTAGAGCGCCCGAAGGGACATATAAAAGATATCAGTGTGACAACCGATAAAAATACTGTTAACGTAGATTTTGAGGGTAGGGGACTTGTCAAGCTTTTTGACGGCGACAAGCTTTTGTGCGAAAAAAACTGCAGCAAAAAATTTACATTTGACGTTGAAAATCCGGTTTGCTGGAACGCTGAAAAACCATATTTATATACACTTGTTTTTGAGTATGAAGGCGAAGTTATTTCAGTTAAATTTGGATTTGTGACAATTAAAATTTCATCCGAAAAAGAACTTCTGATAAACGGAAAAAGCGTCAAGCTAAAGGGTGTCAACCACCACGATACCTCCGCCAAAAACGGTTGGTATATGACAGATGAAGAAATATACAACGACCTTGTTTTGATGAAAAAACTAAATATAAACACTATAAGAACCTCGCACTATCCGCCATCGCCAAAGTTTTTGAACTACTGCGACGAGCTTGGTTTTTATGTTGTGCTTGAAAACGATATGGAAAGCCACGGATTTTGTATCCGTAACGGCGAATATAAATACGATTCGCTCAACAAAATCTGGCCGTGCACAAATCCTGACTGGAATTTTTATTTGAATGAGAGAATGGAGCGTACAATAAACCGCGATAAAAACCATCCTTCTATTTTTATGTGGTCGGTTGGAAACGAAAGCGGATACGGCATAAATATGCGCAATATGCTAAACCTTATACATTCACTTGACAAAAAGCGTCTTGCCCACTGTGAGGATGCCTGCCACGGCGAATTTCCGGTTGAATATGAGCCGATTGACGTATATTCAAGAATGTATCTGCCCATTGACGAATGTGCCGAATATGCTGAAAATAAGGATAATCGCCTGCCGGTTTTTCTTTGTGAATATTCACATTCAATGGGCAACGGCCCGGGTGACGTTTATGATTATGTTGAGTCGTTTTACGCGCATAAAGCGTTTATTGGCGGCTGTATTTGGGAGTGGGCTGACCACGTTGCAATGGATAACGGCGTTCAAAAATATGGCGGTGATTTTGACGATTTAACACACGATTACAATTTCTGCTGTGATGGAATGGTGTTTTCCGACAGAACGTTAAAAGCGGGTTCATATGAAATAAAACACGCTTATCAAAATGTTAAAACTGCTTATAAAAATGGAAAAATAAGCCTTACAAACCGTTTTGATTTTACAAATTTTAATGAATACACTTTTAAATTTGAAGTAGAAATTGACGGCAAAATTTTTAAAACCTTTGATAAAAAGTTTGATGTAAGCCCTGCTGAAACTGTAACTTTTGACCTCGGTGTTAATTTGCCGCAATCGTGTATACTGGGAGCTTATCTTAATATTTATATGTATGATAAAACCGGCTACGAGTGCGCGCAAAGCCAGCACAATTTAAATGTGCCGGTTGAAAAAATTACCGCTCCGACAAAGCTTGCAGAGCTTAAAGAAGAAAAATTAAGCATCAAAGCAAAGGGGAAAGATTTTGAATACAGTTTTTCAAAGCATTACGGCAATTTTGAAAGCCTGATAATTAACGGTGAAGAAAAGCTTTTAGATGTCATAAAGCTTGGCGTATGGTATGCTCCGACCGATAATGACAGGCGCGTTAAATATATTTGGGGCGGCTATGAAAATTCTCAAAAAAGCTACAATTTAAACAAGTTGTTTTCAAAAGTGTATTCGTGCGAAATTAAAAACGGTAAAATTGTTGTAACGGGCTCTTTGGCAGGTATTGCGAGAATAATTTGCTTTAAATACAAGCTTACTGTTTCCATTTACGAAAACGGCGAAATTAATTTTGATTTATCGGGTGAACGAAATCCGCAGATAGAATATTTGCCGCGTCTTGGATTTGAAATTAAACTTCCCAAAGAAGATGATAAGTTTAGATATTTTGCATACGGCAGCGGCGAGAGCTACATTGATATGCATCATCACGCGAAAATGGGACTTTTTGAGAGCAGTGCCGACAACGAGTATGTAAACTATGTCAAACCGCAGGATCACGGCAATCATTATAACGCAAAAATGCTTGATATTGAAAATTCGCTTAAATTTAAAACTGACAATTCATTTGAATTTAGCGTTTCACATTATAATGCAAAAACTCTCGAATATGCAAAGCATACCGACGAGCTTGTTAAAGACAATTCTACAAACGTTAGAATTGATTATAAACATTCCGGTTTGGGTTCAGCCTCCTGCGGGCCTGTACTTTCTGAAAAATACCGTTTGAATGAAGAAAAAATAAAAATGAATTTCTGGATTACAAAATAAGTTAACAATAATAAAATTATGTAAACTAATTTATGATTTTAATTAGTGGCTGCTGAACAATTCTGAAATGCAGCCGCATAGCGGTTTGCAAGCGCTTCAGAATTGTTCAGGTGCAAGGTTTTTGTGCTGTTTTTGTCAAAAACCTTGCACTTTGTGTCGGATGTTGTCTCCCGACAGCCGACGCAAACAGTCAGTCAATCAATGTTGTAAACCTAAAAATAGCATTTCTGTTTTCAGGTGTGAAATTGTAAATTTCACACAAATGGTTTCGCAAACCCATTTTTCCAGTAGACATTAATTAAAAACGGGTAGGGGACAAAAACCGCCAAACTATTATCAGTTTGACGGTTTTTCTATTCATCTAAATTAATTTTAGCCAGCGGATTTTTTTTAGCGGCATTTTCCATAAAGTCATCGCTTACGTGAGTATAAATTTGTGTTGTCGATAAGCTTTCATGACCGAGAATTTTTTGAAGCGTTCTGACATCAACGTTTCCGTCGCGGTACATAATTGTTGCGGCGGTGTGTCGAAGCTTATGCGGTGTATAAACAGATGAGTCAATTCCGGCAAGTTCAAAATATTTTTTCGCCAGTATTTCAACGCTTCTGCCTGTAATACGTCTGTTTTTACTGCTTATAAACAGC
This sequence comes from Oscillospiraceae bacterium, assembly GCA_022769845.1. Taxonomy (GTDB): domain Bacteria; phylum Bacillota; class Clostridia; order UMGS1810; family UMGS1810; genus Qingrenia. The sequence continues at coordinate 4,450 of JALEIO010000135.1, read as the reverse complement.
GCGTTTCTGTCATCGCCGCAAAGCCCGTCTGCCGGGCGGATTTCAAGATATTTTTTTATAGTTTCAACACACAAATCATTTATAAAAACAATTCTTTCTTTGTTTCCTTTACCAACAACCTTTACAGTTTTTTTGTTTAAATCCACGTTTTTTATGTCAATTCCGACAAGCTCCGAGAGCCGCAGTCCACAGGTTAAAAAAAGCATGAACATTGCAAGGTCGCGCTGCTTGAATTTACCGTCAATTACCTTTAAAAGTTTTACGCTTTGTTCGAGTGATAAGTATTTAGGCAGCCGCTTTTTCAATTTTGGTGTATCAAGATTTTGCGCAGGATTTTCGTTTATGGATTTTTCTTTAACATAAAGATAATTGAAAAATGAACGTAAACTCGCAACCTTACGCGCCCGAAAACTGTCATTAGAGGAATGTTCGTTGTTAATATACGCCATAAAAGCATATAAATCATCAAGAGTGATTTTTTTTATTATGTCAAAATCAAAATTGGTTATGTCGATAGAATCGAATTTATCGGGCGAAATATTTTTTTCTATCATAAGATTATAACGCAAAAAAATTCTTAAGTCGTAATAATACTGTTTTACGGTATTTTCGGATTTTCCTTTTATAACCGACATATATGTAAGATAATTTTTCAGAAAAATCGGGCAGTTTGAATATATTTCTGATAAAGACGGCATTTTAGCAACCTCCCACTTCGTGAAATTTTAATTTCACGAAGTTGTATATATCATTCCCTGAATGAAAATTTTAATTACTTATATTTTCAAAAATTATGTAATTTTAAAAAAATAGAAAACAAGCTGCAAAATTATAAACAGCAGCACAATCAGTTTAAAATACTTCTTCTCACGTTTGCGAACCTTCCACGGTAATGACTTTTGCTTAAAACTTATATTCCTGTTAAGTCTTAAAGCTGCAACCATTGCTGTTGCAAATATTAAAATAAAAACTATTAACGTTGCAAATGGGTTTCTGAATAAGACTGTTTTAGAGCCGCTCCATTTTTCCAAAATGATGCACTGTATAAAAAGCGTTGTGAAATTGTTTGTAAAATGAGCAATCATTCCAAGATAAAGCGAATCAAATTTCAACACTACGAATGACAGAAAAACGCCGATTATGAACTGCGGTATAAAATGCGAAATTGAATTGTGCATAAGCGCAAATACAAATCCGCATAACATTATTGCTTTTTTGCTGCCGTAGATTTTTTCGTAGCTTGTCAGCACTGCCCCTCTAAAAAGAGTTTCTTCAAAAATTGCAGGCATCAGACAGATAAAAATTATATCCAGCACAAATTCAAAAGTTGTTTGCGGCAAATTTATATCCGATAAATTATTGGAATTATTTGGAAATAAAATATTATCTGCAAATGTAGTTAAAAAACTCAATATAATATTTGCGCAAACTGCCAAAATTATACACAAAATTATGTTTAAAACTGACGGTTTGGTATTTCTTGCAAATCCTCTAAAACCGTCAGCGCTCATTAAACAGCAAATAAGCGCAGGTATAAAAATGGGTAATACCTGCGTTAAATAAATTTGAACGTAATCAGACACGGAATTTTTAAAAAAAGTACCGAGGACTATGCTCAAGGCTGTTTGAAGAATAAAAACAATAAGTAAAACAAAATTCATTTTAAATTGTCCTTTTCTCTGAAATAATGAAATCCATTTTAATGTCGTGCGCCGAAGAAGGTATTTTGTTTAAAATTTGAAAATCATAGCACACAGCAATTTTCAACAACGAATTTTGCGACAAAAATCTGTCGTAATAACCTTTGCCGTGCCCTACTCTGTTTTTGTATACATCAAATCCAACGCCCGGAACTATGCAGCAATCCGGAAAAATTTCGGGATTTTTAAAACACTTCGGTTCGCGTATTTTATAACAATTCTCCGAAAAATCAAATTCCGCACTGTCGATTTGCGATGGAATTATATTGGTATCTTCGGTGCAAATGGGCAGACAGACAATTTTTTTATTCTGTAAAAGTTTTTTGATAAGAAAGCTTAAATCGACCTCTCCCATATGGCTCATATAGCATAAAACGCTTTTACATCCACCTATTTTTTTATATACTTTGTCGCAGATTATTGCGCTTTTTTCTGCAATTTCGGTATTTGAAAGTGAACTACGTTTCTCCTTGAGTGCTTTTCGCAAACTTGATTTATCACTTATAAAGCATTTCATTTTTAAGCTCCAAAGCAATATTTTTTCCTTTTATTTTTTCAACAAACGCAAGCGCAAATTCGTGTGCCGTTCCGGGACCCTGCGAGGTAATAACCTTTTCGCAAACGCAAACACGCATATTTTTTTCAACTTCAGCATCGCCGAGTTTAGACCAAAAAGCAGGATTTGCAGTTGCTCTCCTACCCTTTAAAATTCCAAATTCAGCAAGCGCATAGGGAGCTGCGCAAATTGCGCCTATAAGCTTGTTTTGAGCGTCTAATTCAACAAACAGCTTTTTGACAAAATCCGACTTTGCAAGGTTATATGTTCCGGGGAGACCGCCCGGAAGTGCGGCGCCGTCAACTGCTGAAATATCTATCTCGTTGCATAAAAGGTCAGCGCAAACAGTTATTTTATGCGAACCCGTAACATTTTTGCTGTCATTTATCGACACCGTTTTAATATCAATTTGAGCTCGGCGCAAAATGTCCACAAACGTAAGCGCCTCAATTTCTTCAAATCCGTCTGCTAAAAGCAATAAATACATAAAATCACCCTACTTAAAAATAATTGTATTTTTTTCAACCATATGATGAGGCTTGTACGAAAGCTTTGCCTTGCGTATGCCCTCCAACCCCATATCCTCCTCGCGGTTGACAAATTTTATGTCTTTCCATTCGTTTTTAATATACAGATTGTTAATCATTGTATAAGCACCTTCTATGCTTGTATCTGCCTTTTCAATGTGCACAACGCACGAGTTTTTGTAATATTTTTCGCCTATTGTAAATGCCGCAATTTTGCCGTTTACAAAAAGTGCGCCTCCTATAAATCCAAGCTTATCGTAATTTTCAAAGCACTCTTTTATAACGGCAAGCTCATTCTTATAATCTCTGTCATCTGGCGAATATTTTTCTAAAAGCCATTTGTTGACGTTTAAAAAACATTCGTCAAACATAGATTTTTCCAGAGTTTTATATTCAAAATTCTCATAAAGCGACAAAAACTTGTTTATATGATTTCGTTTTGAGTGAAGCTTTTTTCCGCTTAAATTGATAAGTGATTCAGCGGTGTAAACATAATCAAACAAATCGCGATCAGCAAAATACTCGGCACTGTCACCGTAAATTTTTCTGATGTTTTCACAATATTCGTTTGGCACGCTCTCAAAAATAAGCGGCTGATTTTTTGATAAAAAATATTCTTTAAGTTTTTCAGTGACATTTTTTAAATCAAAATTCTTACCGAACGGATAACACGCGGCAATTTTTCCGTTTGATTTTGTGTAAATCACACACAAGGCACCGTCAATTATGGCAAACCGAGTGTTTGAAATATTGCGCCATATAAAAAGATTGCCGAATACCGCTTCGCAGTTTTCATAGGAGTTATCAATGTATTCATCAAATAATTTTTTATCGTTAATCGTAATTTTATTAAATTCCATATTTGCTATACCCTCCGATTAGAATATTATAACAAATTTTTCACAAAAATTCAAGTAAATATATACTAATTTTAACATTTAGTTTACATAATTTTATTATGGTTAACAAGAAACAACAAAAAAGCCTCACTTAACCAAATTGGAAAAGCAAGGCTATGTTTATTTTTCCGTTATTATTTTATCAATTTTAATTTCAGCGTAATTTTCGGTAACTTCAATGCAGCGCCCGCAATTATCGCAAATTTTAGAACTGTCTAAATCACAGCGATCACATTCGCCGCAGTTATCGCACAATTTTGTTTCGTCCAAAATACAAAAACCTCTGTCCATTTTATCACCTTATTTGCAATTTTTAACGTTTTCAGCCGCCGCCATAATAGCTGCTTTTGCGGTTTCGTAGGTTAATCCGCCTTGATAAAAAGCGATATACGGCTCTCTTATCGGCCCGTCAGCCGAAATTTCGATAGATGAGCCTTGTGTAAACGCGCCTGCCGCCATAACAACCTGACTGTCGTATCCGGGCATATCCCAAGCTTCGGGAACTACAAAACTGTCAATCGGAGCACCCTTTTGTATTCCCTGACAAAATTTAACAAGCTTTTCACGGCTTCCCAATTTAACTGCCTGAATAATATCAGTACGATAGCTGTTGATGTTGGGCATAACTTCATACCCAAGCTTTTCAAAAACGCTCGAAACAAGCATAGCGGCTTTAATGCTTTGAAAAACTATATGCGGAGCGAGAAATAACCCCTGATACATAAACCTGTTCTCGCCAAGGCTTGCACCGCATTCTCTGCCTATACC
>JALEIO010000130.1 GCA_022769845.1 Oscillospiraceae bacterium | reverse complement strand
AAATCGATTCAATACACCTTTTAATATTGCCGTATTCGTGCAACACGCCCTTAGGGTTTCCCGTAGTGCCGGAGGTGTAAACAGCGAACGCCGCATCGTGGTCATCGGTTTGCTCATGTCCGGGGAGCGGTTCGCATTTTAGAATTTCTTCCCAAGTGTTTCTGTTTATTTCTGTTTTGCAGCCACAGTCATTGCGAACGTATTCTATCCTTTCGGGGGCATAACCCTCCTCAACAATCGTAAATGCGGCTCCGGCTTTCAAAACGCCGATTATCGCAACAACGGGCATAATTCCTCGTGCCATATTTATAAGCACAAAATCCTCTTTTCCTATTCCGATTTTCTTTAAATATGCATACACACGACCGCTTAACAGGTCAAGTTCTTTGCAGGTAATGCCGTTTGTTATTACTTCATCGGCAAGCACAACGCTTTGCGGTGTATGCTGTGCCTTAAATTCTATTTGTTCGATTAATGATCGCACACTATCAGTTCCTTTCCGTTTTGAATTTTCCAAAGCTATTCGCCGTTTATGACAATGCTGACTCGGCTTTGCGGAATTTGCTTTTTCATTTTGATTGAAATTTCACGGCAAAGCTCCTTTATTTGCACATACGAAGTATCATCACGAAATTTTATTCTAAGGTCGATAAATACCGTTTCTCCGCTTATTCTGGAGCTTAAAAATTCAAATTCTTCGTATCTGTCGTTGAATTTTGCCAAAACTCTTAGAATTTTCATCTGTTCGTTTTCGGGCAGTGTGCGGTCTGTCAGAATTTCAATGGATTTTTTCGTTCTCAAAACCGCAAAAACAAAGAATGTGCACACAAGCACTATACATATAATCGGCGAAAAATACCATGATGCACGGTATCCTCGAAATATCCAGCATACAAAAATCGATACAAGTGTAACCGCATCAAACGCAAAGCATTTAACCGCCGAATGGAACTTGGCATTCATAATCTCGCTTGCACCGTTTTTTTTAATTTTGTACTGCTCTTTTAAGAAAAAAGCGTCAAATGCGACATTTATTAATTTAAGCAATACAACATAGACAAGTAAGCCGCTGGGAGGCTTTGGATTTATTAACTCGTGCGCCGATGAAGCAAATATTATAAACAGTCCTAAAATGAGTATTCCCTCACAGCACAACGATGATATTGCCTCGATTTTGCCTATACCGTAATTATATTCGTATTTCAAATCCCGTTTGAGCTTGCGTGAAAGGAGCGTTACAAAACCCGAATCCGCCACATTGCATAATGAATCGATAAAATCCATCCACACAATGAGCGATCCGGAGAGAACTGCGGAAACAAACACAGCAACAAAATTCGGAAGCTCCGCAAGAAAGTTCAGAAAAGAAACTCTCTGCTGTTTTTTGTAGTTGTTGTTATATGCCGTATCTGCCACCGCATATTCATCTCCTTTTTCAATAATTTTTATTGATCTTCTTTTCTCTTTTTAACTCCAATATAACACAGATAGATTCCAAGTATAAGCAGAGCAATATTTGATACGATGTTGTTTCTTCCGTCAAAATCATACTTAAATGCTAAATTCAGTATTATAAACAACACTTCGCACAATACGCAAATTATTCCGCAGACAAGTGATATTGTTCCTCTTGTCTTATTTTTCATTCTATTTCATCTCCTGTAATTTGTTTTTCAAAGTCTTCAAACAGCGGTATAATATTTTCAAAATCAGTCCAAACCATAACCTTTATCGTGTCTGCGCCGGTTATCGAGAAAGCTTCGGGAGCGGTTACGGTATTTAAGCCTTCCGCCAAATCGGCGTCAACCCACTTAACCAAAGCAAGCTCACCGTTGCTGTAGGCGGCAAAGATAATCTTTATACCCTTATAAGCTTTATCGGCAACAATATCCGCAGTCATTATCTGTTTGTCATAAGCTATTATACCATGGGCGTTGTTTGCCGTAATCTCCAATCGACTGCCATCGGCAAGCTTTGGCATTACAAAGCTTGTTTTAGCTTTATATTCATCGCCGTATGCAAATATGTTTACTGGGTTTCTGTGTGTAACGGTAATTTCTTTCTGTTCGTTGTTGTCACCGATTACGGTTTCAGTTGTTTTGTACACAGTTTCTGCCGTCCATTTGTAAAAACCGTCAGCCGTAGTGCTTATTTCTACACTGTTACCTTCATTATACGCTTGGCTTTCTCCGCCGTTTACGATAACGTCATAAGACTGCACCTCGTGTGCCGTAAAGGTATAGGTCAGCTCGTATTCGCCGTTTTCCGCAGGGCTTGCATTCATAGATATGCCGTTTATTTTAAATATTGTGTTTGCACCGAACTCACAGTTTTCGGCAGGTGCAACCCTTGCCTTAATTGTGTATTCAGTACCGCTAACAGCAGTTCCATTGTTTGGCGATACGCTAAAGCTATTTGTAACAAGGCTTGCGCCGTCGCTCTTTACGTTAAGAGATGTAGGCAAGCTGTCTCCGGATTTTGCCGGGGCATTGCCGCCGACTGTTTCCAAAGCAACACTGTTTACAAGATTGCGGACCTTTACTGTAACATTTATCTTCTTTTGCTCATTTGTTGCGGTAACATTATCGGGCAAAATGAGTGTTGCGGTTACGGGATAATTACCGACTTTTGATGTATCAACGCTTTCCGTTCCCTCCCAAGCAACATTTGTCGTATCAATTGAGCCGAACCTTGTCTTAACGCCGATATTTTCGGGGAAATCAATATAGTTTCCGGTATATACGGTAATGCTGTCGCCTAAGTTGACACTTTTAAGTTCATCATATACGGCGGTGAAATCTATATAATAAAGCGGTATCCATTCCCCTTTCGGCACAAGTTTCTCATCCCCGAAAAACATTTCATAATTATCGCAAACCGCTTTAACAGCTGAATTTTTTCTTTCAACAGATAAAATAGCTCTGTACTTATTTTCCTTTATTGTTTTGTAATTACTTATATCCGCAATTTGGGTGCTTTGTTCGTTTTCACCTACTATCTGCCATTGCTGAAGCTTGGCATTTGCCAAAATATCGTTTTTATCAATCGCATTTCCATTAACATCCTCCGCACCGATAATTTCAAGCG
>JALEIO010000101.1 GCA_022769845.1 Oscillospiraceae bacterium | reverse complement strand
TATTTTAATTGGAAAATATTAAGATTGTTATCATAAACATCATACCGCACACTTAAGTGAGCTTTATTTTACAATATAATATCCAAAAGCTGCATAAGATTGTCTATGTGATAATCACACAATTCATCTGCTCCGGCGTCGGCAATATTTCCTCCCGAAATACCGGCGCATGAAAATCCTGCCAATTTTATCGACACCACGCCGGATGCGGAATCTTCTATGCCAATTACCTTATGACGTCTTTCAAACGGAATACCCAATCCAACTCTTGCCGTTTCCGCATAAAGCCAGGGATGAGGCTTCGGCGAAAGCTCTCCCATTGTTCCCGGATGACCTTTTCTTAATGCCTGTCCGGCTGTAATTATGCAATCATAAAATTCAGCAGGGTCTCCCATATCAAGCTGCTTGAAGGCAGAAATGATTTCCGGCATTGCCTTTTCATACAAACCGCTTGTGACAAGCCCTATTTTTATGCCCTCTTTTTTTACGGCAGTCAGAAATTCCTTTAAATTCGGCGCGGGATTAAAAGCCTCTTTCTTTCCTCTGCCCATCATTATTTCGTTCATTTCATAATTCACAATTTCAAAATAATACTGACGTGCTGTTTCAAGGCTTGCACCTTTTGCATATTTATCTATCATATACTGCAAATGCTCAGATACGGAATGTCCCGATATAAAAGGCTCATCTTCATCTTCTCTCTTGAATTCACTTTTTCCAAGAATCCGGGCTGTGGTTCGTTCAATAATCCACATCCAAAACTGTTCCGAATGAACACTTGTCCCGTCCAAATCCATCAGAACCGCTTCTGCTTTCGGCTCAAAGTGTGTTTTATGCATAGGATATATTGCCGGATATCCCATACGGCTCTTAACATAGCAAAGCGTTTTATCGTCAAAATCTATTATGTCAATCTTTCCATCATTGGAAGTGGTAATTTTTCTGACCCCATCTCTGCCTTTTTCAAAAAATTCACTTTTTTCTATCTCGGTCATTTAACAATCCTCACTGTAACTATCTTTTTTGCCATAGCCTCATATGTATTGCCTATTTCCTTTATTACGCTTTCATCCATTCTGCAAATATACAACCTGCCTTTTGTCTTAATTGTAACATTCTGCGGCTCGTTTTTCGGATTAAAATATCTTACTATCGTTCCATTTCCGTCCTCCGCGCGCTTTACGGCAGTCACATGAATATGAGTATTGTCTATAGTAAACATACTGTCCTCAAGCGGCAAGCTTCCCTTTCCTCTGCCGCATACCGCACATTTTACCGGCATAAAAATTTCAGCCGCCTTGTTGGGAAGCTCATAATAATCGCCCGTATTAAAGTGCATTGCATATTCAAAAATATGCTTTCCCGGGCACTGAATTCCTTCATCCTCAAGTTCAGTTACCTTTTCTTCGGAAACGGCAAGCTTTATTCGGCACGCCCTTATAAGCGTCAGTGCCATTACCGAATTATCATAAACCTCATACTCATACAAGCCCTTCGGCATAACAGCAAAGCCGTTTTCACCGTCTGTTACTTCTGCAAAGGTTCGAAGCGGCTGCATTCCGAACGCCTGCTCTACCCATCCGCGCGAATCGGGAATTGCTACATTATGCTTTAATACATCAAAATGGCTGTCTGTAACGGAGAAATCTGTATTTATATCAGTAGGGAAATTCGCTCTCAGCCAATGGTCCTTTGCATTGTTTTCAACCTCTGCGCTTACCTTTATGTAATCTGCGTATTCGTCAAGAGTATATGTAATCTTAATTGGAATATTTGTGTAAATATTGCTCGGAGTCACTTCGCAGCTTTCCGGCACTTCAAAATCAATTTCGCATACTATACTTCCCGTAAGCTCTCCGCTTTCGGAAACATAAATTTTCGCATTGGAGCCAATGCTTGTATATTTTCTGTCATACTCCGGCGAAATATGCTTCCAGGCGTTTCCTACCTCGCCCTGCGAAGTATAATAGTTCATTCCCTTATAAAGTTTTCCTGTTTTTTTATACAGAACGTCTATTGTGCCGTTTGAATTTATAACCGCTTTCAGCTTGCTGTTTTCAAGAGTATTGCCTCGAGCAATACCCTCTTTTTTTTGCAGCTCATATTCGCACGGCTTTATCTCCATAGCTTTATAACCCATAGGAGGAACGTTTTCTATTCTTGCATAGACCTTATGGTGCATACTATCAAGAATGGTAGGCACCTCCCATATACTGTCCACAAAAACACTTGATTTTTCGCTCAACACCGCCTGCAATTCAGCACCGTCAATGGCTATTCCTTTGCCAAACTCTGCCGGAACCTCAATATCAAGCGGAATAATTACATCACGCGAATAAGGCAAGGTGTTATATACAACAAGCTGCACAATATTTTTATTCTGACCTGTCGGCAAAAGATTTTTTGCAATTTCAGCCATGGCGTCTTCTGAAACTATTTCCGCAATATCCATAGCTTTTCTGTATCTGTACTCCATATCCTTGCATACGCAATCAGGTGCGCAGCCGCCGTTTGCGTCATGACTGTGATTTGATATAAGATATTTCCATCCGCGCGTTAAATAATTCGCACTATCATTGCC
>JALEIO010000046.1 GCA_022769845.1 Oscillospiraceae bacterium | reverse complement strand
TCCTTCTGATGTAATTAATGTCTGCTGAACAAATGGTTTTGCGAAACCATTTGTGTGAAATTTACAATTTCACACCTAAAAACAGAAATGCTATTTTTAGGTTCACGACATTGATTGACTGACTGTTTGTGTCGGCTGTCGGGAGACGACAGCCGACACAAAGTGCAAGGTTTTTGACAAAAACAGCACAAAAACCTTGCACCTGAACAATTCTGAAACGCTTGCAAACCGCTATGCGGCTGCGTTTCGGAATTGTTCAGCAGCCATTAATTAAAATTATATTATTTTTTCTGCCGATTGTCAATAAAAAAGACTGTTTCACTTTTTTTGTGAAACAGCCTTGTTTCTTTTTTAATTTGCTTTAATTTTTGCAAGCGCCTTTTCGTCAATCGACACGTCCATATCGGATTTCCACTTTTCTATTTGATTTTCAAAAATGTCATTCTGCATTTCTTTAATTTTGTTTTCAATGTCGGTTTGAGAAATTTTAAGCGGCACTCTTTTTATTATGTGATAGCCGAAATCCGACTCTACAATGCCGCTTACTTCGTTTTCTTTGAGCGCAAATGCGGCTTCTTCAAACGGAGCAACCATTTCGCCTTTGCCGAAGGTGTATCCGTCAGGATTTTGCGCAAGACCGGGGTCTTCGGAAAGCTCGTTCATAAGCGAATCAAAATCGGCGCCCGATTTTATTTTTTCAAGAGTATCCTCGGCAGTCTTTTTTGCCGCCGCCTTTTTATTGTCGTCATACGGCTGATTTGTTTGCGGGTCAACGGTTGTAATCAAAATGTGCTTTGCGGTTATTTTATCGCCGTTTTTAAGCTCTTCTTCCGCCTTTTTTTCGTCAATTTTATATTCATCGCCCTTTGAAACCTCACTGAAAAGCTTTGACGAAATAAGTGACGCGGTTACCGCTTTGTCAAACGCCGCTTCGGTGGTGTTCATTTCTTTTAAATGGTCTAAAAATGCGGATTTTGAACCGTAGCTTTGCTGAATTGTAGAAATCTTGTAGTCGCTTATCTGCTTTTTTTCGTCCTCTGTTAAGCTGATACCCATTTTTTCTGCGGTTTTTGTCTGCACAACAGCGTTTACCGCCTGATTTAACGCTCTTTCCTTTGCGACAGTCAGCGCGTTTTTGCCCTCAATTTCGGTGGATTTCCAAAACTTTGCAACGGCGTCCGAATCGCTTGTGTTAATGCCGGCTTCGGAGAGCATACTTGACTGCACGGACGGGAAATACTGATAAAAGTCGTTTGCCGTAACTGTTTCGCCGTCAACCGTTGCGAGCGATACGGTTTTTGTAATCGCACAGCCGGCAAGGCTTGAAGCAATCATCAACGCTGCAAGTGATGACGAAAATATCCTTTTAAAATTTTTCATAACACTCAATCCTTTCGTATGTACGGCGCGAAAAATTTACGCACCAAAAATTATACAAACAAATTCATAAGCATAGTATAACTTATATTGGGGTTAAGTTGTGAGTTTTACAAGCTTTTGTAATATAATTTTAATATTTGAGAGTATATTTTCGCTGCATTTACTGCTCAAATATGATTTTTCGCCCGATGAAAACATAAGCTTTAACGACTTGTCGGCGAGAATATCCACAATAACTTTCGGATTTATGTTGTCTTCGATTGTAAAGTTTATAAATCCGTCTTTTTGCGTAACGTCTGAAATTCGTGCAGTTTGGCACAGAGATTTTATATATGCAATGTCGATAAGATTTTCAACATTTTTGTCAAATGTGCCGAAACGGTCTATAAGCTCGTCGGTAACGGACAAAACGTCTTCTTCGTCAGTTATTGAGGCTATTTTTTTATACATATCCATTCTTAAAATTTCGTCTTCAATGTAGGATTTTGGAATGTATGCGCTAACCTTTAAATCAATGTTTACATCAAACGACGTTTCCGATTTTTCGCCCTTTAATTCCGCAACCGCACTCTCCAAAAGCGAGCAGTACATATCGTAGCCGACAAGGTTCATATTGCCGTGCTGTTCCTTGCCCAGGAGATTGCCGGCGCCCCTAATTTCGAGGTCACGCATTGCAATCTTAAACCCTGCGCCGAACTCCGTAAACTCACGTATCGCCTGCAAGCGCTTTTGTGCGACGGAGTCTAAGATTTTGCCCTCACGGTATGTGAAGTAGGCATACGCCATACGGTTTGAACGCCCGACTCTGCCTTTTAGCTGATACAACTGAGAAAGACCGAGGGTGTCGGCGTTTTCTATTATAATGGTGTTGGCGTTCGGCACGTCAAGACCCGTTTCTATAATCGTGGTGCACACAAGCACGTCTATGTCGCCGGAGAGCAAATCCTCCATAATCTTTTCGAGATGAGTTTCGCTCATTTTGCCGTGCGCCGCCGCAACACGTGCGTCAGGCACGAGAGACTGAATGTTTTCGGCAACTCTCTCTATGCTCTCTACACGGTTG
>JALEIO010000045.1 GCA_022769845.1 Oscillospiraceae bacterium | reverse complement strand
CATCATCTGACCGAGCATACCGTCGCCCATAATCATAACCGGCATTCTGTATTCGTCCGCAAGATTAAACGCGTCGGAGGTTAAATCCACCATTTCCTGAATGGACGAAGGCGCAAGAACTATAAGATGATAATCGCCGTGACCGCCGCCCTTAACTGCCTGAAAATAGTCGGACTGCGCAGGCTGAATACCGCCGAGTCCCGGGCCGCCTCGTACAATGTTAACTACAACGCAGGGAACGTCTGCTCCCGCAATATATGAAATGCCCTCCTGCTTGAGGCTTATTCCGGGGCTGGACGAGCTTGTCATAACTCTTTTGCCCGCGCCGCCTGCGCCGTAAACCATATTAATCGCCGCAACCTCGCTCTCTGCTTGGAGGAATGTTCCGCCGATTTTCGGCATTTTTTTCGCCATATAAGCCGATACCTCTGTTTGAGGCGTTATAGGATAACCGAAAAACAAACGGCAGCCCGATCTTATTGCTGCCTCCGCAAGCGCTTCGTTACCTTTAACCAATACTTTTGCCATTTTTCTCAACCTACCTTTCTACCTCGATTACCACGTCGGGACAAATTGTTGCGCAAAAGGCGCAGCCGATACATTTGTCCGTTTCAATCACCGTTGCGGGATTGAACCCTTTTTTGTTAATCCTGTCTTTTGCGATTACCACAATCTTTTTCGGACAGGCAGACACACAAAGCATACAGCCCTTGCATTTGTCCTCGTTGAATACTACCTTTGCCATTTACTGTACCTCCTTATTACATTTATCAAAAATAAGTAATTTTTAAAAATTAAAACGGTAAATTCATAAAAGTTTCAAGCGTAAAAAGTTTGTCCTTATAAACTTCGGGAAGTTTTTTAAGTATTTCGCTTTTGCCCGATATATATGTTACGGGAACCGACATTTTCGCGGCGCATTTTTCTATCAAATCCACACTTTGCAAAATGTGGTTTACCTCGGTTAAATACGCCAGATTTGTGTTGTTCACAATATCGGTAATTTTAATGCGCGATGTAATTTCTATTTTTTCGGCAAGCTCGCAAATGTCGCATACGTTTGCCGTCATAGGACGCATTGCGTTGATTACAAAAAACATTTTATATTTTTTGTTTTTTATATAGTTGAAAAATCCGCCCAGCGCCACCGCACCATCGTCATCGCCGCCGACGTCAAAAATCGCCTCGATTGAATCGTCTGCAAAAACCGACAGAATTTCGCTCGGCAAAACGGGAATATCCACATTTGAGCTTGCAAATTCCGACGAAACAACGTTTATTCCCTTTTCGGCAAGAAATTTTTTAACGTCGCTTGTGCGGAAATACGGATTTACAATGTCAAGGTCGCAGATTGTAACGTTTTTTCCTTCTTTTTTCTTTTTTAACGCAAGGTTTATGGCAAATTCGGTTTTTCCGCTGCCGTAATGCCCGCAAATTATGTTAATCACGGTGATAAATCACCTCCGAAATTGTGTGTTTTACTTCTTTTTTTCCTAAAATTTTTATGATAATAAACCATATAAAAAATGATATTGCAATGAAAATAATGCTTGCTCCCTCGCTTTTCAGAACAAGGCTTCCTGCTGCAACCGACGCGAAAAACAGTATTACAGGCAGAACGTAGAGCATAAATGACAAAAACATAATTTTTCCCGTATTGGTAAAAACCGTTACGATATCGCCTATTTCTGCGCCGGCTTTGTTTTCGGCAAGCACCTTAACGCCCTTTTGTTCGCATAATTTGCAGTGCACACAATTTTTGCCGCACGCCGATTCTCTTACGCACAAAACATAAGCAAAAGCGCCGCTTTTTTCAACAACCCGTCCCTGCCCAATCATTTTTTCACCTTAAATCATTTTTATTAAATTATAGTATACCAAAAACAAATTGGTTTGTAAAGCGTAAAAATATGCGTTTATGCAAATTTAACAAAACAGTGCGGATATGCGCGAAAAAAGCAGAAACATATGCGTTTCTGCTTTTTGTTAATCTCTGTTTTCCATCTCTAAAAATTCTTTGCCGTTTTTGCAAATGCTTTTGTACGCCGGCCGCAAAATTCTGCCGCCCGAAATAAGCTCCTCCAGCCTGTGCGAGCACCATCCCGCCATTCGCGCAATAGCAAAAAGCGGCGTATATAACTCATTCGGAATGTTGAGCATACTGTAAACAAATCCCGAATAAAAATCCACATTCGCGCTGATAACCTTTTTGTCGCCTTTAAATTCAGCAAATGCCTTGGGCGCAAGTCTTTCTACCGTGCGGTATAATTCAAATTTTTCGCCGAGTCCGTTTTTATTTGCCAAATACTGCGCTTGAGAACGAAGTATTTCTGTTCGCGGGTCGGATTTTGTGTAAACCGCGTGACCCATTCCATATACAAGCCCCGTCCTGTCGCCCGCCTTGCGCTTTATAATTTTTCCGAGATACTCATAAATTTCGTCCTCGTCATTTTTATTTTCAACGTGTCTTTCTATATCCTTCATCATCTTGACAACCTGAAGGTTAGCGCCGCCGTGCTTTGGGCCTTTAAGCGCATTTATAGCACCCGAAACAGCCGAATAGGTGTCCGTTCCCGACGAGGTTAAAACTCTGCAGGTAAATGCCGAATTGTTTCCGCCGCCGTGCTCTGCGTGCAAAAGCAGGGCAAGGTCTAATATTCGCGCTTCCTCCGTGGTAAATTTTGAATTTTCTCTTATCATATGCAAAATATTTTCAGCAATGGAATAATCGCTCTGCGGCTGATGCAGAATAAGGCTTTTTCTGTCAAAATAATGCGCCTTTGCCCAATATCCGTACGCTGCGAGCGTCGGCATTTTTGCAATAAGGCTTATCGCCTGACGGATAACGTTTTTGGGAGTTGTGCTGTCCGCATTGGAATCGTAAGAATAAAGCGTAAGCACCGAACGCGAAAGCTTGTTCATAATGTCCTTGCTGGGCGCTTTCAAAATCATATCCTCGGTAAATCCTTCAGGCAGAGGACGGTTTTGCTTAAGCGCCTCCAAAAATGT
>JALEIO010000044.1 GCA_022769845.1 Oscillospiraceae bacterium | reverse complement strand
AAACAAGCGCATTGTATCTGATGATGAGTGCAAGGAATATTATGCAAAAAGAAAGCCGTACGGCGAATATCTTGATTCTTGTCTTGTAACGCTTGAGTCGCTTCCTGTTCCGAACAAAAAGCCGGAGCAGTATTCCGACAGCGAAAGAGCGCGTCTTTACAAGGCGTTCGGCTACACCTATGAGGACATCAAGGGCGCAATTCTTCCGATGGCTAAAAACGGCTCGGAGTCTATTGTTTCAATGGGTATCGATACTCCGCTCGCGGTGCTTTCAAAAAATCATCCGCCGTTGTTTAACTATTTTAAGCAGCTTTTTGCGCAGGTTACAAATCCGCCTATTGACGCACTCAGAGAAAAGATTGTCACCGACACCACCGTTTATATCGGTTCGGACGGAAACATTCTGGATGACAAGGCGGAAAACTGCCGCGTGCTTAAGGTGAGCAATCCAATTCTTACTGATGTTGATTTGATGAAAATACGAAGCATAAAAAAAGAAGGCTTTAAAACCGAAACCGTTTCGATTTTGTATTATAAAAACACATCGCTTAAAAAGGCTTTGGACAAGCTTTTTGTGGAGTGCGACAAGGCATATCGCAGAGGCGCGAATATTATTATTTTGTCTGACCGCGGCGTTGACGAAAACCACGTTGCAATTCCGTCACTGCTTGCTGTTTCGGCAATGGAGCAATATCTTATAAGAACAAAAAAACGCACAGCCGTTTCTATTATTTTAGAGAGCGGCGAGCCGAGAGACGTTCATCATTTTGCACTTTTATTAGGCTACGGTGCGAGAGCGGTCAATCCTTATCTTGCGCAGGAGTGCATTGCAAATCTTATTGACGAAAACCGTCTTAACAAGGATTATCACACTGCAGTTTCAGACTATAATAATGCAATTTTAAACGGAATTGTAAAGATTGCGTCCAAAATGGGAATTTCTACCTTGCAGTCGTATCAGTCGGCGCAGATTTTTGAAGCAATCGGCATAAGCAAAGACGTTATAGACGAGTATTTTACAAATACTGTCAGCGAGGTTGACGGTGTAGGTCTTAAGGAAATCGGCGACGATGTTGAATGGCGTCATAACAGAGCGTTTGACCCGCTCGGACTGGGAACTGATGAGATACTCGACAGCGTAGGTGCGCACAAAATGCGCAGCGGCGAAGATAAGGAGGACCATTTATACAATCCCGAAACAATTATTGCACTGCGTGAGGCAGCTCAACAAGGCTCATATAAGCGGTTTAAGGAATATACCTCAATGGTGGACGATGAAACACGTCCGCACACCTTACGCGGACTTTTTGACTTCGCATATGACGAAAATGACGCAATTCCGCTTGACGAGGTAGAGAGCGCAAGTGAAATTGTTAAAAGGTTCAAAACGGGCGCAATGTCCTACGGATCGATTTCAAAAGAGGCTCATACCTGTATGGCGGTTGCTATGAACAGGCTTGGAGGAAAATCAAACTCGGGCGAGGGCGGCGAGGATCCTGCACGCTATAATACCGAGGAAAACAGCGCGATTAAGCAGGTTGCGTCGGGAAGATTCGGTGTTACAAGTGAATATCTTGTGAGCGCAAAGGAAATTCAGATAAAAATGGCGCAGGGCGCAAAACCCGGTGAAGGCGGACATTTGCCCGGCAAAAAGGTTTATCCGGAAATTGCAAAAAACAGATATTCAACGCCCGGCGTGTCGCTTATTTCGCCTCCTCCTCATCACGATATTTATTCTATTGAGGATTTGGCACAGCTTATTTACGACCTTAAAAATGCAAACAAAAACGCTGATATTTCGGTTAAACTTGTGTCCGAGGCAGGCGTCGGCACAGTTGCAACCGGTGTTGCAAAAGCCGGCGCGGGCGTAATTCTTATTTCGGGTTATGACGGCGGCACAGGCGCGGCGCCGCAAAGCTCGGTTCATAACGCCGGACTTCCGTGGGAGCTTGGACTTGCCGAAACGCACCAGACGCTTATTAAAAACAATCTTCGTTCGCGCGTTCGCCTTGAAACGGACGGTAAGCTTATGAGCGGACGAGATGTTGCAATAGCGTGCATCTTGGGAGCGGAAGAATTTGGTTTTGCTACCGCTCCGCTTGTTACTATGGGCTGCGTTATGATGAGGGTGTGCAATCTTGACACTTGTCCTGTCGGTATTGCAACGCAGAATCCAACCTTGAGAAAGAGATTTTGCGGCCACAGCGAATACGTTATGAATTTTATGCTGTTTATTGCCGAAGAATTGAGAGAAATTATGGCAAAACTCGGAATTCGCACCGTAAATGAGCTTGTCGGCAGAACAGACAAGCTGCGTGTGCGCAAAAACAGCATTGCAAAAAATGTTATAAATCTTGACCTTTCAGCGATAATTGGTGAAACGCACAATGTTCACTATGTAAAGGGCGATGAATTTGATTTTAAATTGAAGGATACCATAGACGAAAAAGTGCTTATTCCTAAATTTAAAGCCGCATTTGATAAAAAAGAAAAATGCGAGATAAACGTTGATATTTCCAGCACAAACCGAAGCTTTGGGGCGAATCTCGGTTCGGAGATAACAAAGAGATTTAAAAATACACTTTCCGATGACTCCTATAAGGTTAACTGCACGGGAGGAGGCGGACAATCGTTCGGAGCGTTTATTCCAAAAGGTCTTACTCTTAAGGTTAAGGGTGACAGCAACGATTATTTTGGAAAAGGCTTATCCGGCGGAAAGCTTGTTATTTCGCCCGATGAAAAAAGCACCTTTGATGCGGCAGATAACATCATTATCGGAAACGTTGCGCTTTACGGTGCTACAAGCGGCAGCGCTTATATAAACGGCATTGCTGGCGAGAGGTTCTGCGTGCGAAATTCAGGCGCAACTGCGGTGTGCGAAGGCTGCGGCGACCACGGCTGCGAATATATGACGGGCGGCAGAGTTGCAATTCTCGGCAAAACAGGCAAAAACTTTGCGGCAGGTATGAGCGGCGGTATTGCTTATGTTTTGGATGAAAACCACGATTTTTACCTTTGTCTTAACAAGGGTATGGTAATAATGAGCGGTGTTACCGAAAAAAGCGACATTGAAACATTAAAAACAATGATTGAAAATCACGTTAAAGAAACAGGCTCAAAGCGCGGCAAAAAAATTCTTGACGATTTTGAAAATTACTTGCCAATGTTTAAAAAAATCATACCTACCGATTATCAGAAAATGATTAAATGCACCGCGAAATACGAGGAAAAGGGTATGAGCCGCAAAGAAGCGGAACTTGAAGCATTTTACGAACTTTCACGTTAGGAGGATTGAAAATGGGAAAACCAACAGGATTTTTGGAATATGAAAGACGCTCAAATCATTCTGTGCCGCCTAAAGACAGAATTAAAAATTTTGACGAGTTTCATCCGCCGCTTAACGATGAGGAACGCAAAAAACAGGGCGCAAGATGTATGAACTGCGGCGTGCCGTTTTGTCAGTCGGGTATGAAGCTGGACGGCTTTGTGACGGGATGTCCTCTGCACAATCTTATTCCGGAGTGGAATGACGAAATCTATAACGGAAATATGAAAGAGGCATATTTGAGACTTATTAAAACCAATAATTTTCCTGAATTTACCGGAAGGGTTTGTCCTGCGCTGTGTGAGGCGGCGTGCACCTGTTCTATGAACGGCTATGCGGTAACGGTTAGGGAAAACGAGCTTTATACCATAGAAAATGCATTTGCAAACGGCTTTGTAAAGCCGAAGGAAATAAAAATTTCAAGCGGTAAAAAAATTGCAGTTATCGGCGCAGGTCCTGCGGGACTTGCTGCTGCCGACACATTAAACAAGAGAGGTCATTCGGTAACTGTTTTTGAGCGCGAGGAAAAAATCGGCGGACTTCTTATGTACGGAATACCCAATATGAAGCTTGACAAAAGCATTATAAAGCGACGTGAGAATATTATGCGCGCTGAAGGCGTCGAGTTTAAAACGGGTATAGATATCGGAAAAGATATTTCGGTTGCTGATATTGTTAAGGCTTTTGATGCTATAATTATTTGCTGCGGTTCAAAAAAGCCGCGTGACATTAAAGCCGACGGCAGAGACGCAAAAGGAATTTATTTTGCGGTGGACTATCTTTCGGACGTTACAAGATTTGTAACCGGCGAGAGTAAAACGGAAAATATTACCGCCAAAGGCAAAAATGTTGTTATTGTGGGCGGCGGCGACACAGGCAATGACTGTGTTGGAACTGCGGTGCGCCAGGGGTGCAAGTCGGTTGTTCAGCTTGAAATGATGGAAAAGCTTCCTAACGCGCGTCCCATAGGCAATGAGTGGCCGAGGTGGCCCAAGATTACCAAAACCGACTACGGTCAGGAGGAGGCAATTGCGGTATTCGGCAGCGACCCGAGAATTTATCAGACCACCGTAAAAGAATTTATAAAGGACGAAAACGGCGCTGTAAAGGCAGTTAAAACGGTAAAGCTTGAGAAAAAAGAGGACGAAAAAACAGGAAGATTTATAATGAGCGAGGTAAAGGACAGTGAACAAATTCTTCCGTGCGACCTTCTTTTGATTGCGGCAGGCTTTGTCGGCTGTGATGACTATGTTGCAGATGCGTTCGGTGTAAAGAAAAGCGAGCGCGGCAGCATTGTAACTAACGGCGAAAGCTATAATGCAGACGGCAAGATTTTTGCAGCAGGCGACTGTAGGAGAGGTCAATCTCTGGTTGTTTGGGCAATTGCCGAGGGCAGAGAGTGTGCTATGGCGGTTGACAAATACCTTATAGAAATGGAAAATATGTAAATTAGATTATTCGCGATTTTGCATATGCTCCAAAACTATTATAAATTTAAGCTTTTTTTGCGGGCTGAAAACCAATCCTGGCTTTCAGCCCTTAACTTTTCCGCGTAATAAAATAACGGGATATTTAAACGTTTTGAAAAACAACCGTAAATTTTATCGCAATATCATTATGAAGTTTAAAAAGTGAAAATTTTAGCTTTACAATAAAAAAAATAAGTGATATAATAACGTTGGTTTTTATGACAAAAGGAGGTAATTGATATGGAACTTAAAGGAAAAACCGTTAATTTTCTCGGCGACAGCATAACACAGGGATCGGGTGCTTCATCGCAGGAACATTTCTATTGCAATGTTTTGAAGGAAAAATTCGGCTTGAAATGCGCTAACAATTACGGAATAGGCGGCACCAGATTTGCAAGACAGCAAATTCCGAGCATAGAATCAAAGTGGGACAAGTATTTTGCATCAAGAGTTGACGAAATGGAAAAAGATGTTGACGCGGTCGTTGTTTTCGGCGGAACAAACGATTTCGGTCACGGTGACGCTCCCATAGGCAGCTTTGATGACAGAACTCCCGACACGTTTTACGGTGCATGCCACGATCTTTTTAAAAGGCTTATTGAAAAATATGCAGGAATTCCCATAGTTGTTGTAACGCCGCTTCACAGATTGAGCGAGGACAATATTCAGGGCGAGAATGGCAGAAAGGGCAAGGATTACGGCACTCTTAAGGATTATGTTGATATTATTTTAGAGGTTGCAAGGTATTATTCACTGCCCGTTTGCGATTTGTTTGCAAGCTCGGGACTGCAGCCAAATGTGCCGGTTATTAACGAAAAATTCTTTGCTGACGGGCTTCATCCCAATGACGCGGGACACGCGGCTGTTGCTGATAAAATCGGAACATTTTTACTTAATTTATAAAAAACGTTTAACACATCAACCCCCTAACTCTCAATATTGGGGCAGTGTGGTACGCCTTTTTGTAACAAGCTTATTGCGCATTTATCGTGTGCAATTTCCTATGTTACAAGAAAAGCGGCTTCGCCGCTCCGCCTTGCGGCGGACGTGCGGAGCAAATTCGCTTTTCTTAAGCCATGTGCATTTTTGAAAAGCAATTTTTTGCTTTTCAAAAAATTTTGCACGGCAATATGATAATATTTTTATTGTATAGGAACGAAGTTTCCTATACAATAAAAATAGCGTAGCAGTCATAAAAACTACTACGCTATAAAAAGTCTAACTTTTTTTTGGGGGGATCGGCTCAGTTTCCATGTGTCTACTTTTATTTGACAAATTCACTAAGTCTGCTCAAATCGGTATCTTGCTTATACAAAACGCCTTTTGCTTGTTACAACTGCTTCATGCAACGCACAACAATACGCTTCTGTCCGCCGTAGGTGCATGTAAAAAGCGTTAAATCGCTGTCGGACGCAGTTAATTTATCCAGCTCATTTTTATTCAAAAGCTCCATTGCGGTAACGCTGTACAGATACAGTTTTCCGTTCACATCCATAAACTGTACCTCGTCACCTACAGCGGCATTTTTTAAATTTCCGAAATGCCTGCTGTAATTGTGTGCCAGTATAATCAATCGCCCGTCCTCTACCGTTCCGCTGTATCGGCAGGCAGATTTTCTGAGATTTTCATAGCTCCACTCTGCTGCTACCGGCACTTCAATTTCCAGTGCCGGAACGGATACAACTCCCACGATATTGATGCCGTCTGCAAGCCGTGTCGGCATGGTTCCGTTTGACGCGTCGGCAGGAATGTCT
The DNA here is from genome assembly GCA_022769845.1 of Oscillospiraceae bacterium. Taxonomy (GTDB): domain Bacteria; phylum Bacillota; class Clostridia; order UMGS1810; family UMGS1810; genus Qingrenia. The sequence continues at coordinate 1,088 of JALEIO010000044.1, read as the reverse complement.
ATGTCCTCTAACATGGTGTTCTCCAAGCTGCTCAGAATTTTGGCTGTTTCCTGTGCGGTGCGGTAAGAGGTTATTTCGTTAAACGCAAAAAGCAGGACAGCCGAAAAAATAAAAGCAATGCCGATTACGATTAAAATAATCGCGGTTTTCTTTGATTTCTTCATGACCTTTTCCTCCTGTTTTCAGACAGAAGAGCCAATCCGCATAACAAAAACACAATGCCTAAACCTGCTAAAACAGGCACAGGCCAAGTCAGGCTGCCTGTCTGCGGAATAGAAACTGTTTCTTCGTAAAAGTCATCGGAAGCCGAGGAGGTGGTACCATCTGTTGAAGGCACAAAGGGCTCGGGCGGTGTACCCGGATTTGTTTCACCTTCCGTATATGTGTTTGTAACAACAAAAACGCTGCCCACCGTATAATGGGCTGTGTAGCCTAAAACGGCATCCTCCGTAATACTGTAGGCTCCGTCTGCCGGAACATCGGTAAAAACGCCCTTCCAACCGTCGTATGCCGAAAGAGTAAGAGAGCGATAAAGGCTTCCGTTTCTTATCAGATGCACCGTTATACTTTGCGGTCTTTCCCCTGCCGCATTTTCGCTGTCGTTCCACATTTTATATACGGGAATGTCCGTAAGTGTAGGGTTGGTAGGCTCCGGCTGTTCATTTTTGGGCGTGTCTGTCGGATAGGTGTTTGTAATCACATATCCGTCTGCGGCATTGCCGCTGTATGAAACGGTGTATTTGCCGTCTGTTTCTTCATATATGCTGTACCATGCGTCTTTCGGTACATCTGAAAATTCATACTGCCAGCCGTTTTGTTCAGAAAGCTCGGCAGATTGAAAAGTTTTGCCGTCCTTTATCAGTTGCACCGTAATTTGGTTCGGACGCATTCCGTTCGCATTATCTTCGTCGTCCCAAACTTTTTTCACAGAAATTCCGACTGTTGATGGATCAACGGGATTCAGCGGCGGTTCATCCGTACCCTCGCCTAAGGTGTTTGTAATGGCATACACATTGCCGTCTGTTCTGGAATAGGATGTATAATAACCCTCCGCTGAAATTTCTTTCACCGTGTACTTTGCATTGGGC
>JALEIO010000028.1 GCA_022769845.1 Oscillospiraceae bacterium | reverse complement strand
CCCTTAGGAGGGGTTTGTTATATCCATTTAACTAAGAGGGCTTATATTTTCTTCAATATTATTAATATACTTTATAATTATACATTTTGTCAATATTTTTTTACAATTTTCCTTGAAAAAAATATTGTTTTGTGTTATAATATTTAATGTATATTTATGTTTAATTTAAATTTTTATATATTTTTTTAAATTGCATTTTTACTTAAAGGAGATAGAAATGGAAAGACTTGAAGGTATATGGCAGGAGGCTCTTACCTTAATGGAGGAAGAATTTGCCGACCAGCAAATATCATATAAAACCTGGATAAAATCAATAACTCCAATTACTATGACAGACGATACAATTTCATTGAAAGTGCCTACTCCAATCAACAAAACAATGATTTGCGAGCGTTATATGGACCTTATCAGAAATTCAATTTTTTACATAACCGACAAAGACTATAAAGTCGATGTAATTGTAGAGGGTGACAAAAGCTTAAAGCCGTTAATTCTTCCTGATTTTGAAAAAGAAGAAAAAAACGAAAACAGAGGATATCCTTTAAATCCTCAATATACCTTTGATACCTATATTATAGGTCAGTCAAACCAGTTTGCACAGGCAGCGGCTCTTGCGGTTGCCGAAGCTCCTTCTATTTTATACAATCCTTTTTTTATTCACGGCGGTTCCGGTCTTGGAAAAACTCATCTTATGAATGCCATAGGAAACAGGGTACTGGAAACTTATCCAGAAAAAAAGGTTATGTATGTTTCGTCCGAGCAATTTGTAAATGAGCTTATTAATTCAATACGCGAGCAGCGAAACGAAGAATTTCGCAGCAAATATCGCACAATAGACGTGCTTATTGTGGACGATATTCAATTTATTGCCGGAAAAACAAGCAGCGAAGAAGAATTTTTTCACACCTTCAATTCTCTTTTTCTTGCAAATAAGCAAATTATAATTTCAAGCGACCGTCCTCCCAAAGAGCTTCACACGCTTGAAGAAAGACTTCGCACACGTTTTGAAAGCGGACTTATCGTTGATATTCAGCCTCCTGATTTTGAAACCAGAGCAGCAATATTAAAACAAAAAGCAGAACAATTTAAGCTTAAAATAGATGATGAATTTGTTAATTATATTGCGTCAAAGGTTACATCAAACGTAAGAGAGCTTGAAGGAACAATCAAAAAAATAACCGCTCTTACAGGTTTTGCAAAAAAGCCGGTAACCCGTGAGGTTGTAGAAAGCGCACTTGCTGATTTCAACGTTGTAAATGCAGGAATTATAACTCCTTCAACAATAATAACTCTTGTTGAAAAGCATTTTAATTTGAAAGAAAATTCACTTGTAAGCTCAAAGAGAAGCAAAGATGTTGCCTTTGCGCGTCAGATTGCAATGTATATAATGAGAGAACTTACCGAAATGTCAACTCCGAAAATAGGTCAGGAATTGGGAGGTCGCGACCACACAACAATTCTTCACGGAATTGAAAAAATAGAACGTGATATAAACAACGATTCAACCGTTAAAAATTTGGTAAATGACATTATAAAAAATATAAGAAACAGATAAAATTTAATCCACAGGCGAGTTTTCCACTTATACACAGATTTTTAATGAACTTATCCACAGAAAGTTGATAATTAAGAGTTATCCACAGGTGGATAAAAATATTTTTACATTTTTAAAATTGAACCTGTGGAAACTGTGGACAGCAAAAACAAGTTATCCACAATATTATCCACAATGTAAAATAAGCATTGTAAAGCCAAAAAATATACTTTTCCACAGTATTAACAGCCTCTAATAATACTTATGCTTATTTTAATATATTATTATTTATTATTCTATATTATTTAATAATATAAGTAATATCTATTTACAAAGGAGCATTAAAATTATGAAATTTTATTGTTTAAAAGAAGATCTTGCAGACGCTCTTAATAATGTTTCTAAAGCTACAAATTCTGCAAACAATATAGAAATTTTAAGAGGAATTAAGCTTGAAGCTAAAGATGGACTTACTCTGTATTCAACAAATCTTGAAATTTCCATTAAATGCACAATAGAAGCAAACGTTTTGGAAGCGGGCGAAACAGTTCTTGACGCGCGTATGTTTTCGGATATTATAAGAAAATCGGACGATGGCCCCATAAACATAGAAATAAACGAAAAAAACGAAGCCACAATTTATACTGCAAAAAATAAATTTAATATAGCAGGTATAAGTGCGGAACAGTTTCCTAAATTTCCCGATGTTTATTCCTCATATGTATTAACTTTTGAGTCAAAAGAATTTAAAGATATTGTCCGCGACACCGCTTTTGCAGCAGCGCAGGACGAATCACGTCCGATTCTTACGGGAGTTAAGTTTGAAGTTGGAAAAAATGAAATAAAGCTTGTTTCTATTGACGGCTACCGTATGGCTATACGAAAAATGCCCATAAAAGAGCAGCAAGAGGAATTTTCATTCATTATTAAGGGAAAAATATTAAATGAAGTTTTAAAAATACTGCGCGATGATGAAACGGAAGTAGAAATTTCGCTTTCTAACAACAGCGTTTCATTTATATTTGAAAATACGGTAATTACTTCTTCTCTTATGGGCGGAGAATACATAAATTATGAGCAGTTTATTCCCAAAGAAAAGAGATTTTCAATTAAAATGGACAGACGTCTTATAACTCAAACAGTTGAAAGAGCGTCAATTCTTATAAATTATGACGATTCTCGTCTTCCTATAATTCTTGATATTGACGGCGGAGTTATGTGCGTTGACTGTGTATCGAAAAAAGGAAATTTCCACGAAGAAATAGAAATTGAGCAAACGTCGGATACACTTTGCATAGGTCTTGGCAGCAAATTTTTTCTCGACGCTCTAAAGGCTTCGTCAAACGACAATATTATTATGGAATTTAATACCGAGCGTTCTCCTCTTGTTATACGTCCTGTTGAAGGAGACGAATTTTTCTATATGGTATTGCCGCGTGAATTTAAAAGATAGGTGAAAAAAGTGGATGTTATAAAAATTTCAACTCCTTTTATAAAGCTTCAGCAGCTTTTAAAGTTTGCCGATGTGGTAAGCGACGGATCAGACGCAAAAATTTTAATAACGGAAGGCTTCGTTTTTGTAAACGGCGAAAAGGAAATAAGGCGCGGAAGAAAAATTTATCCCGAAGACAATGTTTTTGTTGAATTTGAAGGACAAAAAATTTCGTTAAAGGTTGTCGGTGAAGATAATTGAAAATAAACAACTTATCGCTTTACAATTTCAGAAATTACAGCAATGAATTTTTAGAATTTTCCGATGGTGTTAACTTTATTTTCGGTGCAAACGGACAGGGAAAAACCAATATAATAGAGGCTTTTTACTACTTTTGCACAGGCCGCTCTTTTAAAAATGTGAAGGATAAAGAGGTTATTAAATTCGGCGAGGAATTTTCTAAAATAAAAATAAATTTTGAAACCGACGCGTCAAAAAAAAGCGCTGAAATAATTTTAAAAGATGAAAAAATTATAAACTTAAACGGTGTAAACATTAAAAAATTAAGCGAGATTGTAGGCTTTTTAAAGGCGGTTTTGTTCACTCCCGACTGCCTTAATCTTATAAAAGGTGGCCCTTCGGAACGCCGTCATTTTCTTGACGTTTTCATTTCTTCGCTTTACCCTGTTTACTTTAAGCTTCTTTTAAATTATTATAAGGTGTTAAAGCAGAAAAATACTCTTTTAAAATCGTTTAATGCCGACAAAAATCTTATTTTTGTGTGGAATGAAAAGCTTGCGGAATTTGCTCATCTTATTTTTAAATATCGGGTTTTTATGATAGATAAGCTTTCGCCTTTTCTTGAAGAATTTCAAAATGAAATATCTAAAGAAAGAGAAAAAATTAAAATTGTTTATAATCCGTCTGTAAAAGAATATTATGATGACAAGCAAAAAATACTCGATATAATAAACGAACACACAAAAAAGGAAATTGAGCTTGGGTTTTGTTTGATAGGCCCTCACAGAGATGATTTTTCGCTTTTTATAAACGGTAAGGATTTAAAGCATTACGGCTCGCAGGGACAGATAAGATGCTCGATTTTATCTTTAAAGCTTGCCGAATGTGAGGTTATAAAAGAAATTTGCGGAGAATATCCCGTTCTTCTTTTTGACGATATTACAAGCGAAATTGACAGTGCAAGAAAGAGCTTTCTTTTCGAAAAAATAAAAGATAAGCAGGTTTTTATAACCTGTACCGAAAAAGAAAATTTAAAAGGTGCAAATTATATA
>JALEIO010000026.1 GCA_022769845.1 Oscillospiraceae bacterium | reverse complement strand
GAATAGTAGAGATAATATTTTTTCCAGTAGTCGGCAAGGGTTTTATGCTCAAGACGGTATTCCCAGCCTTCAACTCCCGACAGAACGTGTATAAGTCCTGCGAACAGAAAGTACATTATAATGCACATAAGATATTTTGATTTTAGGTTTTTATAATTTTTATGTATCATTGAGTGTATAAGCAGAAAAAGCGCGTACGGCGGCAGAAAGTATATGCTTGTGCCGAGCATACCCTGCAAAAATTTAACCGTTGCTTCTCCTGCGGGGCCGCCGTTATTAAAATACAGGCTCAAAATAAGCCACAGCGACACTGCTATTGCGATTATTGCAATTATTTCGTAAAGGTGCGAATTTTCTTTTGCCGCCGCTGTTTTTGATGATTTTGGCGCCGATGCCTTTATATTTGAACCCTTCGCTCCCTTTGCCTTCTTTTGTTGTGCCATTTTAACCCTTCCTTAAAATTTTAATTATTGTTTGATGTGCCGTTTTTATCCTGCTTTTCCAAAAGTGCGTCGATAAACTCGGCATTTGAACGTGTTTTTACAAGGCTTGAAAGAATTTTTTCCGCAACGTCCTGATTTTGGTCGCGGCTCATAATGCGCCTTAAATACCATACTGCGTCCTTTTGACGAGGCGTTAAAAGAAGTTCTTCCTTCCTCGTTCCCGATTTGTATATGTCGATTGCGGGGAAAATGCGTTTTTCGGATAATTTGCGGTCAAGATGAATTTCCATATTTCCCGTGCCTTTGAATTCTTCAAAAATTACATCGTCCATTCGGCTGCCCGTTTCGACAAGCGCGGTTGCCAAAATTGTGAGCGAGCCGCCGTTTTCGATATTTCTTGCCGCGCCGAAAAAGCGCTTTGGTTTATGCAGCGCGCCGGGGTCAATACCGCCCGAAAGCGTTCTTCCGGTAGGCGGAATGGTAAGATTGTACGCTCTTGCAAGCCTTGTTAAGCTGTCGAGCAGAATTACAACGTCTTTTTTGTGTTCAACAAGCCGCATTGCGCGATCAAGCGTCATTTCCGCAACCTTTATATGATGCTCGGGAAGCTCGTCAAACGTTGAAAAAATTACGTCGCCGTTTATTGAGCGTTTCATATCGGTAACTTCTTCGGGGCGCTCGTCAATCAAAAGCACAATAAGCTTTATATCGGGATAATTTTCTGAAATGCTGTTTGCTATTGACTTTAAAAGCGTGGTTTTTCCTGCCTTGGGAGGAGATACGATTATTCCCCTCTGCCCCTTTCCGATAGGCGCGATAAGGTCGATTAACCGAACAGAAAAATCTGTGGGTCTGCGCTCTAATGTAAGACGCTCGTTGGGATATATCGGTATAAGAGAGTCAAACGGCTTTCTTCTTATTGCAACATCGGGAGTATCGCCGTTTACTTCTTTTACATATATAATTGCTCCGAAGCGTTCTCCCTCGTTGGGAAGTCGCATAACGCCGAAAATTTGGTCGCCTGTTTTAAGGTTGAAGCGCCTTATTTGTACGGGCGAAACGTAAATGTCATCCGAGCCGGACAAAAAATTGTCGCATCTTAAAAATCCGAAGCCGTCTGCCAAAACCTCTAAAACGCCTGTAACGTCACGCGTGTTGTTCTTTTTATTTTCGGTTGTTTTTTCGTCGGTCTGCTTATTTTCGGAATTATCGTTGGAATCGGGTTTTTTAGATTTTTTTGAATTTTGAATGTTTTTTTCGGATAAGGTATTTGAAATGACTTGTTTATCTTGTTTTTCTTTTTGTTCGTCCTGTTCGTTCTTTTTGAAATTAGCTATTTTTTCTATCAGCTCACCTTTTTTGAGCTTTGAGATGTTTTTAACCCCCAGCTGCTTTGCCTTTTCGCGCAGAATGGGCAAGGTAAGGTTTATTAAATTTTCCATTTATTTCCTCCGATATATATAAATTACATAATAACCCATTTTATATTTATAATTATACATCAGTTTTTTGAAAAATTCAAACATATTTTAAAAATATTTAAAAAAATGTTAGTAATTTTGAAAAATATGTAGTATAATAGACTTACATATGATAAAAAGAAGGTGAAAATGTGAAAAAACAGCCGATTATTGTGCGTGCCGTGAAAAGCTTTTTGGATGACGATGTGCCGTCCATGGCTGCACAGCTTGCTTTTTATATAAATACGGCTTTTTTCCCGTTTGTCATTTTTTTATTCATAATAATTTCGTCAACGCCGATTTTGGATGAATCGGCGCTTTACGACCTTATTGCATTTTTGCCAAATCAGACGTCTACAATCGTGCTGGACGGGTTGCGCCAGGTTACGGCGAGCAAATCTCTTGCGATTATTACGGGCGGTGTGTCTATGTGGTCAATGTCAAACGCTGTGGCTACGGTGTCGCGCGCGCTTAACAAGTTTTACGATGTAAAAGAAAGCAGAAATATTTTATACATTCGGTTTTTGGGTATTATTTTTGCCCTGCTTATTTTGGTAACCATTATTTTAAATTTTGTTCTGCTGGTAGGCGGAACGCTTATCGGTGCGGTTATGATAAAATATCTTCCGCAGTATTACGCACTGTGGCACATTCTGCGCTTTCTTGTGCCGTTTGTGCTGATGATTGTGCTTTTTGCATCTATGTATAAGGTTATGCCGTGCGTGGATATTTCGTTTAAACATTCGCTTTGCGGCGCGTTTTTTACCGCTTGCTCGTGGATTGTGTTTTCGTCTGTTTTTTCGTATTATGTGAATAATTTTTCAAGCTATGACATTATTTACGGAAGTATTGCGGGCATTGTGGTGCTTTTTACATGGATTTTCGTCACTGCATACATAATTTTAATCGGCGGCGAAATCAATTCGTTTTTGGCGGGACATTTCAGCAGAAGAAAAAGGGAGTTTTAAATTATGGAAGTATATATGGATAACAGTGCGACAACAATGCCGTATGACGAGGTTTGCGATACGGTTGCTGACGCTATGAAAAATTTTTATGCAAATCCGTCGTCGCTGCACAATTTGGGCAAGTATGCCGAGGATGAAATACAAAAGGCGCGAAAATTTATTGCAAAGATGATAAACGCTTCGGAGGATGAAATTTATTTTACGAGCGGCGGCACTGAAAGCGACAACATTGCAATGCTCGGATATGCTTTAAAAAACAGAAAACGCGGAAACAAAATTATTACCACTAAGGCGGAGCATCCTGCTGTTTTAGAGTGCTGCAAGCATCTTGAAAGCGTTGGATTTGATGTGTTTTACGCTGACATTCTGCCGAATGGCGAGGCGGACAGCGACGCGATTTTAAACCAAGTTGACGAAAATACGGTTTTGGTGAGCGTTATGCACGTTAACAATGAAACGGGCGCGATTATGCCTATTGAAAAAATTGCGTCGGCGATAAAGATGAAAAATCCGAACTGCGCATTTTTTACCGACGCGGTTCAGAGCTTCGGCAAGATAAAAATTGATGTGGAAAAGGCAAAAATTGATATGCTTTCCGCGTCCGCACACAAAATAGGAGGGCCGAACGGCATAGGTTTTATATATATAAGGAAGAAAACCCGGATTGAAAGCCCGATATTCGGCGGCGGTCAGGAAAACGGAATACGCTCGGGAACGCACAATGTTGCAGGGATTTTGGGATTTGCAAAAGCGTGTGAAATCAAGCAGAAGTCTATGCAAAGCGACTGCGAAAGGCTTAAAGAGGTTAAAAAAATTATTGCAGAGTGTGTCCGAAATCTTTCTCACACGCGTATAAATTCGCCCCAAAGCGGCTTGGAGTACATTTTAAACGTATCGTTTACCGGTCTTAAATCGGAGGTTATTCTGCACGTTTTGGAGTCGAACGGAATTTTTGTTTCGTCCGGCAGTGCGTGCTCGTCGCGAAAAACGCATATAAGCCACGTTCTTGCGGCTATGGGCATTGATAAAAAAAGCGCGGAGGGCGCAATTCGTTTCAGCTTTTCGGCGCGTAATACCGCAGAGGAGGCAGAATACGTTGCACAGGTTTTGAAAAAAGAAATTCCTGTTTTGCAGAAAACCGTAAATTTGAAATAGGTGCATTAATAACGGTTGGGTACTGCGTGGGGATTATTTTGGAATTTGCATAGATAGGAAGGAAATTTTATGAACAGTGTTATTATGTGCCGTTACGGCGAAATTATTTTAAAAGGGCTTAACCGTCCGCGTTTTGAGAGCGCGCTGGTAAAAAACATCAAACACGCGATTGAAGATTTGGGAAAGGTTGAAATTTCGCGCGCGCAGGCTATTACTTATATTGAGCCTCTCGAGGGAGAGGAGCAGACCGAGGCAATTATAAAAAGGTTAAAATGCGTATTCGGAATTGTGTCGGTTACGGTTGCAAAAAAATGCGAAAAAAATCTTGACGCAATAAAAGAAGAAATTTTAAAATCATTTTCGGATGAAATTTCGAATGTCGGCACTTTTAAGGTAAACGCAAAGCGTGCAGATAAGAAATTTCCGTACAAGTCACCCGAAATATGCGATGAAATCGGCGGTTTTGTTTTAGATAATTTTCCAAATATAAAGGTGGACGTAAACAATCCCGAGCTTACCGTTACGGTGGAAATCCGCGACACTCACGCATTTGTTCACACAGGCAAAATAAAATGCCTTGGCGGTATGCCCGTCGGCACAAACGGAAAAGCGGCGCTTCTTTTGTCGGGCGGAATTGACAGTCCTGTTGCGGGATATATGATTGCAAAGCGCGGTGTAAAGCTTGAAGCGGTACACTTTTTCAGCTATCCCTATACCGGCGAGAGGGCGAAAGATAAGGTTTTGAAGCTTGCATCCATTGTTGCAAAATATAACGGCGAAATGAAGGTGCATATTGTGCCGTTTACCGAAATTCAGCTCGAAATAAGAGAGAAGTGCCCCGAGGAGCATCTTACGCTTGTAATGCGCAGATTTATGATGCAGATTGCTGAAAAAATCGCGTTAAAATCACATTGTCAGGCGCTTGTAACGGGCGAGAGCATAGGTCAGGTGGCAAGCCAGACGATAGGAGCGCTCGGCGTTACAAACGAGAGCGTCAATACTGTGGTTTTCCGTCCGCTTATCGGTATGGACAAAGAAGAAATTGTTGAAATTTCCCGTAAAATCGGTGCGTTTGAAACCTCCATTCTGCCATACGAGGACTGCTGCACGGTGTTTACGCCGCGGCATCCCAGCACAAAGCCTGTTTTGGAGAAAATTAAAAATTCGCAAAGCAAGCTTGACGTTGAACGCCTTATAGACGAGGCGATTGCCGGTGTGGAAACAATTTCGGTGAAATACGAGGATTAAATTATGGAAGGAAAAATTTTGAGCAATAATTCAAACGACATTTACAATGGCAAAGCGTTGGATGAAAGAACGCTTGACGAAAAAATTTTTGCCGCTGCAACCGATGTTATGCGGCTTCTTGCTGAAAAAAACAAAAATATTACTACCGCCGAAAGCTGCACCGGGGGTATGGTCGGCGCGGCGCTTACTGAAATTCCGGGAATTTCGGCGTATTACAACGAAGGCGTTATAACATACAGCAACGAGGCAAAAATGAAATTTCTTGGGGTGAAGGCGCAGACGCTTGAAAAATATGGCGCGGTGAGTAGTAAAACCGCCGCTGAAATGGCATCGGGTGCGATGGTCAGCGCCAAAAGCGACATTGCGGTTGCCATAACGGGAATTGCAGGCCCGGGTGGCGATGAACGCGAAAAATGTGTTGGACTTGTGTATATTTGCGTAAAAAGCGGGGACAATCATAGAGTAGAAAAACACATTTTTGACGGAAATCGCCATACTGTAAGGCAAAAATCAACTCTCTGCGCGCTGAATATGGTGATAAAGGCACTTGATATTTTGTAAAAAAGTGTTGACAAGAGGGTGTTGGATATGGTATATTAATAAAGCACCTTTGAGGAAGGCACTTATGCAAAGCGGGTTTTAGTAGCTTTCTTAAAACGGTTTTTGGGTTTATCTTAAACAATTTGGTTATTGATTTTAAGAAAATTTGAAAAAAATCGAAAAAAGTGTTGACAAATGCTCAAAGATGTGGTATTCTATAAAAGTTGCAGCTGATGCAACAAACAAGAAAGAAATTCAGCTTGGAAATGACAGTTAAAAATAAATTGGTCTTTGAAAATTGAACAGCAAAGAGAGGTTCTCGTTAAAGAGAATTGAGTTTAAAAAATTAAAGCAAACACAGCTTTAAGCCAAGTTTAGTAATGAGCTAAAGAACTTTAAGTAAGAACATTGATGCGAAATGGAATTTTGCATTAAAATATTTTTATTGAGAGTTTGATCCTGGCTCAGGACGAACGCTGGCGGCGTGCCTAACACATGCAAGTCGAGCGGGAAATTATCGAATGAAGCTTCGGCAGAATTTGGTAATGG
>JALEIO010000239.1 GCA_022769845.1 Oscillospiraceae bacterium | reverse complement strand
GATGCAACAAATTTAAAAAATATAAATTTGGGCGATGAGGTTATATTATTTGGAAAAAGCGGTAATAATACTGTTACCGTAGAAGAAACTGCTGATATTATAGGAACAATAAATTATGAGCTGTTGTGCGGAGTAGGCAGGCGCGTTCCCCGAATTTACATACACGGGGCTTAATTTGGAATAAACTGCATTTGACAAATTATCAATTGTAAGTTATAATTTTATTATCTGAAATAAGCTTTTAAATATGTAAATTAAAGAAATAAAAAAGAAGTTGAGGGGGCTTGACTGTCTTGGCACATCATAAAAAAATACTCATCACTGTTTCCGATTCGTTGCTTGAAGAAGTAGATTTGCTCGCACAGCGTCAGAATGTCAACCGAAGCGAATTTATACGGGAGGCAATGAAGCTTTATATCAAGGACCGAAAAAAACAACACCGCAACGAAATGATGAAAAAGGGCTATGAGGATATGGCTAAAATTAATTTGGAATTTGCTGATTTTTGTTTTGAGGCCGACTGTCAGCAGCAGCAAAGCTACGAGGAGAAACTTTCGGAGTGTGAATAAGCGTGGTTGTAAAACGTGGAGATGTTTTTTATGCTGATTTAAGTCCTGTTGTAGGTTCTGAACAGGGTGGGGTAAGACCGGTTTTGATTATTCAAAACGACATTGGAAACAAATATAGTCCGACCGTGATTATAGCAGCCGTCACATCGCAGATTAACAAAGCTAAACTTCCGACGCATATTGAAATTTCGGGTGATGAATACGGGCTCAACAAAGATTCTGTAATACTTGCCGAGCAGGTGCGCACAATTGATAAAAAGCGCCTTAAAGAAAAAATAGGGCATTTGGATGAAAATCTTATGGAAAAGGTCAATGAGGCGCTGCGGATAAGCTTTGGACTGGAAGAATAATTCTATGTGGATTTCTACATAGGAAATAAGACTGAAGACGTTTTTTCGTTTTCGGTCTTTTTTATAACATAGGAAATTGCTCGTTTTGAGTGAGCAATTTTGCTTGTTCAAAAAAAGCGCACCTTTTTGCCCCCAAGATTGGGGGTTAGGGGGATGAGGCGTTAAAAACGCTTTTTTATTTTGATCGAATTGATGTTTTTTACAAAAAAACCGGAAAATTTTGTGTTATTTGCCGTATTTTTTTTAATTTATTAAAACACCTTGCATAATATTTAAAGCTGTGATATTATTAGTATAAGAATAGCAAAATGTTGCTTTTGGGGAAGTTTAAAAATTTAATAAGGAGTGATTTTGATGGTTAATTTAATCGTTGGTAAAAAAGGTACGGGTAAGACTAAAATGATGCTCGACAGGGTAAACGAAGCAATAAATACCGCGCATGGAAACATTGTTTTCATAAATTCCGGCGACAGACACAAATTGCAGTTAAATTATGCGATTCGTCTTATTGATTCAAGTGAGTATGCCATTAAAACCTACAGAGAATTTATTTGCTTTTTAAACGGTGCGCTTTCGCAGAATTATGATATTACACATATTTTTGTTGACAGCCTGTTTAAGGTTGTGGAAGATGATATTAAAAAGCTTGATGAGTTTATCGATGAGCTTGATAAAATTGCAAAGGATAAAAACATCAACTTCACAATTACCATCAGCGCAGATAAATCGGAGCTTCCCGAAAAGGTTTACGGTTATATTGTTTAATATATACATAAGTCAGCGCGTAAAAGCGCTGATTTATTTTGCATATTATTAATTTTTACAATCTTGAAAGGATATGACAAAAATGATGAAAATTACTTATCTCGGTCAGGCAGGGCTGCTTTTTGAAAACGAAAACATCAAAATTATGGTTGACCCCTATCTTTCAAACAGTGTGGTAAAGGTAAATCCGAAAAATTATCGCCGCGTGCCTGTTGATGAAAGCTTTTTAAAAATTGTTCCCGATGTTTTGGTGCTTACGCACAATCATCTGGACCACACCGATCCTGACACGCTCGTGCATTACATATGCGGTGAAAAGTCAGTTACCGTGCTTGCGCCGGAGGCGGCGTTTAACGAGGTCAGACAAATCGGAAACAAAAATCAGAACTATGTAAAATTTAACCGTCACACTGAGTGGACTCAAGACGGCATAAGGTTCAGCGCAGTGCTGGCGGCTCATTCCGACCCTCATCCCATAGGCGTTATAATAGATGACGGAGAAACGAAGTATTATATTACCGGCGACACGCTTTATAACAGCGATATTTTTGCAGATATTCCTGATGATATAGACGTTTTGTTTATGCCTGTAAACGGACTTGGCAACAATATGAATAAAATCGACGCGGCGCGTTTCGCAAAAAAAATCAATGCGAAAAAGGTTGTTCCGTTCCACGTGGGAATGTTTGATGATTTTACCGCCGATGACCTTGATGTCGATAACAAGGTTATTCCAACTATTTATAAGGAAATTAAGCTCTTATAAATGTCGGGTATTGTCAAAAAAAGAGCTACGGTTTTTTAAAAAAACATTTGACTTTTATTAGATGATATGGTAAACTATTCATTGGGCATTTGAATGCTCGCAAAATTTTTAGGAGGTACTTTAGATATGCAAAAAGGTACAGTTAAATGGTTTAACGCTGAAAAAGGCTACGGCTTTATTGAGTGCGAGGACGGCACAGATGTTTTCGTTCATTTTTCGGCAATCACAATGGATGGCTACAAAACACTTGCAGAAGGTGATAACGTAGAATTTGAAGTTATCGAAGGAAACAAAGGTCCCCAGGCTGCAAACGTTACAAAGTGCTGATTTGGGCATCTGACGCAAGGGTTTAAATATAGATTTAGTTAAAAGAAAGTGTATATTTAGAGCTCGATAATTACAAACCTTAAAACACCTCCAATGGCGCCCATTGGGGGTGTTTGACTGCAAATAGGCGAATTATCGAGCTTTTTAAGAGGGTTTAAAAATGGAGAAAGATTTGATTGGTGAAATCACATTAAAATCAGACACCTTCAGCAAAGGGCATAAAAAAATTGCCGATTACATTTTAAAACATTATGATAAGGCGGCATTTATAACCGCGTCCAAGCTTGGCAAGCTTGTGGGAGTGAGCGAATCTACGGTTGTTCGGTTTGCGGTTGAGCTTGGGTATGAGGGGTATCCTAAGCTTCAAAAGGCGCTCCAGGAGCTTATACGAAACAAGCTTACAAGCGTGCAGCGAATGGAAATAATAAAAACACGCATTGACGAGCAGAATGTTTTAAAGTCTGTTTTGATTTCGGATATGGAAAAATTGAAGCAGACAGGCGAGGAAATTGACAAAGATGCTTTTGACGGCGCGGTTTCAACAATTTTAAACGCTGAAAATATTTATATTCTCGGCGCCCGAAGCTGCTATTCGATTGCAAATTTTTTGGGATTCTATCTTAATTTGATTTTTCCGAATGTTAAAATAATAGGTACAAACAGCGCAAGCGAAACGTTTGAGCAGATATATCGAATTGACCAAAACGATGTTGTTATAGCAATAAGCTTTCCGCGTTATTCGCGCCGCACAATAAATGCTTTAAAATATGCGCACGAGAAAAAAAGCAGCATTATTGCCATTACAGACAGCAAAAATTCGCCCATTACCGATAATGCAAGCTATACACTCACTGCGCGCTGCGATATGTCTACCTTTGTAGATTCGCTGGTTGCGCCGCTTTCCATAATCAACGCGCTTATTGTTGCGCTTGTTATTGAGCGCAAAGAGGAGGTTGGCAAAACCTTGTCGGAGCTTGAGGATATTTGGGACGAATATGAGGTTTACGAAAAATATATAAAATAAACGGGGTGAAAAAGTGGAGGTTGTTTGCGTTATAGGCGGAGGTCCTGCGGGTATGATGGCAGCCGCCGTTGCCGCTGCAAGAGGCAAAAAGGTTATTTTGACTGAAAAAAACAATATTTTAGGAAAAAAGCTTCTTATAACCGGCAAAGGACGCTGCAACATTACCAATGACGCCGATATTGAAGATTTTTTCAAAAACGTGCCGCGCAATGCAAATTTTTTATACAGTGCATTTTACACATTCACTAACAAAGACCTTGTGCGTATTTTGAACAAACTCGGTCTTGAAACAAAAGTTGAGCGAGGCGGCAGGGTATTTCCTGTCAGCGACAGGTCAAAGGACGTTTTGAACGCGCTTAAAAAGCTTTTAAATAAAAACGGTGTTGCAATATATAGAGGTGAGGTTTGCGATATTTTAATCGGCGGCGATAAGAAAAAAGTTATTTTTTCGGACAAAAAGAGCCTTGAATGTGACAAGATTATTATTGCAACGGGCGGGGTAAGTTATCCGTCTACCGGTTCAACCGGCGACGGATATAAATTTGCAAAACAGATTGGGCATACGGTTATTCCCCCAAAGCCGTCGCTTGTGCCGCTTGAAACCAACGAGAATGTTTATCCGATGATGGGACTGTCGCTCAAAAACGTGGTATTGAGCATTTTTGACGGCAAAAAAGAGATTTTTTCCGAAATGGGCGAAATGCTTTTTACACATTACGGCGTTTCGGGACCGCTTGTTTTGAGTGCGAGCAGCCATATGAAATATGAAAAAATTGAAAGTTATTCGATTTATATAGATTTAAAGCCGGCGCTGGACGAAAAAACGTTGGATAAGCGCATTTTGAGGGATTTTAACGAGGTTAAAAACAAGGATTTCATAAATTCGCTATCTGCGCTTTTGCCGCAGAAAATAATTGCTCCCGTTGTGAATTTAACGGGAATAGCGCCGCATAAAAAGGTTAACGAAATCACAAAAGAGGAAAGAAAAAAACTTCTTTCTGCAATAAAGAAATTTCCGCTCACAGTTAAAAATTTTCGTCCCGTCAGCGAGGCTATTGTTACCTCCGGCGGTGTAAGCGTTAAAGAAATTAATCCGTCAACAATGGAATCAAAGCTTGAAAGCGGCATATTTTTTGCGGGCGAGGTTATAGACGTTGACGCATATACAGGCGGCTACAATTTGCAGATTGCTTTTTCAACGGGATATCTTGCGGGAAAAAGCGTATAACTGAATTTAATTTTACATTTCTTCATAAAATATGTTTTGTAGGAAATATATTTTTGGAGGACGTAAAATGAAAAAATTTTTTAAATCAGGACAATTTGATATTGACAAAATTTTAAAATGGATGTGCATAGCATCGTTTGCGGTGGTGCTGATATCGCAGATTGGATTGAAAATTCCTGCGATAAAGGGAATTTTCACCGATATTGAGGTTTTTGAAGGCGCGGCGGTAGGCGACGACGGCGACGCGGTAAAATCGGGCGTTGTTACGCTTGAGCTTGCAACGGGCGAGCCTAAAAATGAGCTTGAAATTATGGTAAACGGCGAAAAGGTTGATGTTTTTGACAGAAAGTTAAAAAAAATTGAACTTTTAAGCACTTCGGTTATTGAAATAAAATCGCTGACGAATGAAAAATGCGTTGTTAAAATTGCTGATATGACCGATACGCTTGAGCTTGCAACGGCAAAAAATGACATTGCAGTGTCAAAGGGAATAAATTTTGTCGGTCGGCTTATTCTTAAAAACAGTTAAAAAAGTATTGTATTAGGCAAAAATTTGTAGTATAATGTAAAATGTATTATGGTAGCAAAGGAGAAATTTATGAACGATAACGAGATTGGAAGCCGCGATGTGGCTGCCACGGCAATTACAATTGCCCTTACAAAGGGCAGAAGTGCCGAACGTGAATATATTGATGCAAAAAGCAGGGACGGTTTTATTTGTTCGGCTGTTGATTATGGCGGAGAATTTATAGCAAATATTAATAAAATTGTTGAACGCGCGGTTGTTTCGGCAGTGCGTGAGGGCGTTATTTCCAGCACTCACCGCGAAGAGGGAGCGGTTATCGGCGCTACCCGCGAGGCAATCAATCAGGTTATGGATAAGGCGATTGGTCTTAATGTCGGCGGTAAAATAGGCATTGCGCGATATAAAGAGCATATTTGCGTATGTATATTTTTTGCAATCGGTATGCTGCATTTAAACGAGGTCGGCATTGGTTTGGGACACCGCGTTATATAAAATTCGGAGGATAAAATGAAGTTTATTAACATTGCGATTGACGGGCCCTCGGGCGCAGGAAAAAGCACGCTCGCTCGTCTTATTGCAAAAAAAATGGGTTATGTTTACATAGATACGGGCGCTATGTACCGCGCGGCTGCGCTTAAAATGATAAATCTCGGA
>JALEIO010000193.1 GCA_022769845.1 Oscillospiraceae bacterium | reverse complement strand
ATATTCCTTAACAAAAATATTGAAAAAATGATTGAGAAGATTGATATTGAGAGGTATTAAAAAGTGGAAAAGAAAAACGTTTTGATAAATATTAAAGGAATACAGCGGACGGCGGACAACGAAAACGAGAATGTTGAGCTTGTGACCGAGGGAGTTTTTTACAAAAAAGATGCAAAATATTACCTTGTTTACGCCGAGTCGGAGGTTACCGGTATGGAGGGCACAACCACCACTGTTGAAATTGAGCGCGACAAGGTGTCGATTATACGAAACGGATTTATAAATAATCAGCTTTTGTTTATTCCCAACAGAAAAACCACCTCGTATTACGACACGCAGCTCGGCGGCTTTTCCGTGAGCGTTATGAGCACCGACGTTGACGTTGATGTGTCGGAGAGTGGCGGAGAGGTGCGTGTAGATTATAAAATGGATATCAACGACGCTTTTGCAAACGAAACAAAAATTTCTATAAATATTAAAGAAGCATAATTGCTTTACAAAAGGAGAGTATTATGGACGTTACGGCTAAAATAAAAGACCAGATTACTGCGGTTATAGGCAATGCCTGTGCTGTTTTGGAGGATAAAAAGGTTTTTAAATTTGAGCAGGGGTATCTTGTTCCTATTGAAATCGAAATTCCCAAAGATAAGAAAAACGGAGATTTTTCAAGCAATATTGCTATGAAAATTACCAAAATGGTAAAGAAAAATCCAAGAGAAACGGCAAATCTTTTGCTTGAAAATTTTGACCTTGACGATACTTATATTGACCGCTGCGAAATTGCGGGGCCGGGATTTATAAACTTTTATCTTAAAAAAGACTGGATGTATGACGCATTAAAGCTTGTGCATAAAATGGGTGCAGATTATGGCAAAACAAATGTAGGCAACGGCACAAAGGTTGTTGTGGAGTTTGTCAGCGCAAACCCCACGGGCCCTATGCATATGGGAAATGCGCGCGGCGGCGTTATCGGCGATGTTTTGTCAAACATTTTAAAATATGCCGGTTATGACGTTACCAAAGAATTTTATATAAACGATGCGGGCGCTCAAATTGAAAAATTCGGATATTCTCTCGAGGCGCGGTATATTCAGGCGCTTAAAGGAGAGGACTCTGTTGAATTTTCGTCCGACTGGTATCAGGGCGACGACATAAAAGAACACGCTGAAAATTATATAAAGCTTTACGGCGACGCTTTGCTTAAAAAGAGCAGTGATGAGAGGCGAAAAGCGCTTGTTGATTATGCGCTTCCGATAAATATTGAAAATCTTAAAAAGGGACTTCTCGACTATAAAATTTCGTATGACGTTTGGTTTCCCGAAAGCACGCTTCATAAGGACGGTGAGGTTAAAGAAACAATTGACGCGCTGAAAAAAAGCGGTCTTACCTATGAAAAGGATGGCGCACTGTGGCTTGAGGCGACAAAATTCGACTGCGAAAAGGACGAGGTTTTAATTCGCGCCAACGGTATTCCCACATATTTTGCGGTGGATATTGCATATCATAGAAATAAGTTTGCAATTCGCAAATTTGACAGAGCAATAAACGTTTGGGGTGCGGACCATCACGGTCATGTTGCGCGTATGAAGGGCGCAATGAACGCAATCGGGCTTGACGGCGACAAGCTTGAAATTGTAATTATGCAGCTTGTTCGTCTTATGCGCAACGGCGAAATTGCCCGAATGAGCAAGCGTACAGGCAAAATGATAACCCTTTCCGACCTTATTGAAGAAATCGGCGTTGACGCGGCGAGGTTTTTCTTCAATTTGCGTCACAGCGAAAGTCATCTTGATTTTGACCTTGATTTGGCAGTTGCGCAAAACAGTGAAAATCCTGTTTTTTACGTTCAGTATGCGCACGCCCGAATTGCAAGCATTATAAACTCGCTTAAAGAGGACGGCATTGAATTTGACGAGAATGCTGATTTGACCGTTTTGAAGGAACAGGAAGAGGAAGATTTAATGGCGAAAATCGCAATGCTTCCCAATGAAATCTGCATTTGCGCCGAAAACAACGACCCGAGCCGAATTACACGATATGTGCTTGATTTGGC
>JALEIO010000229.1 GCA_022769845.1 Oscillospiraceae bacterium | reverse complement strand
TCGTGATTACGATATATCGCTCGGACAGGTTGCGTCAAAAAACAATATTACCGAAAAGCTTGTTGCAGACTCTACAAAGGCATATCTTCCGTACACCGATATGAAGGATGTAAAGAAATTTGTATATGATGTCGATTGTATAGCGGAGGTTAATGAAATAATTACAAACATAGAGTCATATGTGAAGGAAATGACAACGCTGTTTGTTATCGGCGAGAAAAACGCAGACAAGGAATGGGAAAGCTACTTGAAAGAACTTGACAATATGGGGGTTAATCAGCTTTTGGAAGAAACGCAGAAAGCGTATGACAGATCAAACAAGTAAAAAATTAGGAGAGAGTTTTAATGAAAAAGGCACCTGCAGCATTGCAAAGAGAAATAAGAAGCACAAACGGAAGGTCGGCGACACGGATATTTAAAAATTATTGGCAGCTTTATGTAATGCTTTTATTGCCCGTAATTTACATACTTATTTATAACTACGGCCCGATGATAGGTCTTCAGATGGCATTCAAGGACTACACCCCCAGTCTCGGAATGTTCAAAAGTCCTTGGGTTGGGCTAAAGTATTTTAAAAAGTTTTTTAATGATTATCAGTTTACAAGAACGATTATAAACACGGTGCGAACAAGCGTATATTCGCTTGCGGTAAACTTTCCGTTTCCAATAATTTTAGCGCTTTGCATTAATCTTTTGCGAAATGAAAAGTACAAAAAAACGGTGCAGATGGTAATGTACGCGCCGCATTTTATTTCGATAGTTGTTCTTGTGGGTATGATGAATCAGATTTTAAATCCGTATGTAGGGCTTTACGGCAACATTTACAAAATGTTTACCGGCTCGTACGCGCCAAATATTCTGGCAGACTCAAAATCGTTTATACATCTTTATGTATGGTCGGGAGTATGGCAGAATATGGGATATTCTTCGATAATATATCTCGCGGCTCTCTCGGGTATTTCGCCCGATTTGCACGAGGCGGCGCAGATAGACGGCGCGTCGAGGTTTAAACGCGTTCTGCACGTAGATATTCCCGGCATAGTTCCCACAATCGTAATTATGCTTATTCTAAACTGCGGACGTATTATGAATATCGGCTTTGAAAAAATTTATCTTATGCAAAATCCGATAAACTTAAAGGAAAGTCAGGTAATCTCAACCTTGGTATATGAAAAATCCTTTGGCGGCGCGGGGGGCTCTGCAACAAAATATTCGTATTCCACCGCGATAGGTCTTTTCAACTCGGTTGTAAACTTTGTTTTAATTGTGACGGTAAACAAAATAACGTCCAAATTAAGCGAAACAAGCTTGTGGTAGGAGGGCAAAATGAGTAAAACGCACAACAAAATTTCAGATTCAAGAGAAGATAAAATTTTTAACATCATAATTCACATAATAATTGCCGCTCTTTTAGTAATTATAGCTTATCCGCTTATATTTGTTTTGTCGTCGTCCTTTTCATCAAAAGATGCGGTTACAAACGGAAAGGTCTTTCTTTTTCCTGTTGATTTCAGTTTAGAAGGCTATGAAGCGGTTTTTAAGAAAAATGATGTAATAATAGGCTATCGAAACACGTTTATTTACACAATTATAGGAACAATGATAAATCTTTTTCTTACAATGATTGCGGCATATCCGCTTTCTCGAAAAGATTTGCCCTTTGGTAAAGGTCTTATCCTTCTTTTTACATTTACAATGATATTTTCGGGCGGTATGATACCAACCTATATGCTTGTAAAAAGCGTGGGACTTATAAACAAGCCGGCAGTAATGGTGCTTGTAGGCTCAATAAGCGCATACAACCTTATAATTGCGCGCACGTTTATACAAAACAACATTCCCATAGAGCTTTTGGAGGCGTCAAGAATTGACGGTTGCAGCGACTTTTTGTACTTTGCAAAAATTGTTCTTCCGCTTTCAAAATCTGTTATAGCGGTGCTTACGCTTTATTACGCAATAACACACTGGAATTCATATTTTAACGCATTTATATATCTCAACAACCGAAAATACTGGCCGCTCCAGCTGTATTTAAGAGAAATACTTTTGGAAAACCAGATAGACGCATCGCAGATTGTAGACCCCGAGCTTCAAGAGGCGAAGCAAGGAATGGCGAACCTTTTAAAATATTCGCTCATTGTTGTAAGTACAATACCCGTTATGCTTTTGTATCCGTTTATTCAAAAGCATTTTGTAACAGGCGTTATGATAGGGTCTGTTAAGGGTTAATTGTATAAATATTTTTAAAAAAGGAGATATTGTAATGAAAAATTTGAAAAGTTTAAGCTTGGTTTTGGTATTGACCGTTGTTTTTTCATCATTTGCGCTCTCTGCATTTGCGGCAGCGGAGGATAGGGTGATTATTTCATCAATTGATGATTTGCCGGAACTTACAAATTTTACAGTTGACGCAGGGAAGATTAACGTTTCAAAAAACGGAAACATTTTATCGCTTACATCTAATAAATTTGCCAACGGTGTAACAAATTACAGATTGCCGGGTAACGGCCTTTACGAGGCAGGATACCGCTTTATAACGAGCGACAATAACCAATATCTAAAGCTTGGAAATATTTCGTTTGACTATTGGAAGAATTACAAAAAGTTAAGACTTGAATTTAACATCAAAATTGCTAACGATACCGACGGCATAAGTTTTCGTACGCAGAGATTTACTGCTGCCAAAGTTGTAAGCGGCGGTTCAAATGCTTATTACATTTTCAGCGTAGGCGGAAAAAACATGATAACACCGTTGTCAAGCAGTGCAAACGGATATACATACCGTACTGTAGCCTCAAAAAATTCTGCCATTTCAAAAGGAGAATGGCACAATGTTGTAATTGAAATTGGCGCAAACGGCATAAATAAAGAGGTTAAGTTTTTCATTGACAACGCAGATGTCAGCGACAATATATTGCTTTTCAAAGGCAATACGAACAATAACACAGAAACAAAGATAGAAGTAGAACCTATGAAAATTCAAGACGAGTCAATAGGCTTTGGCGGTGAATGGGCAAAAGGTTGCGTTCTTATCCCCAACGGAAAGAGAGATTCGGCTTTCGGTGTTGAGTTAAGCGGGCTTAAAATGACAGCGACAAACACCGATTTCACACCCCGTGCAGGAGGCAAAATCATAGCAGAAGAATTAAAGGGTACGGCAAATACCGAAACGGGAAAAATTGACACAAGTGCAATAGTTTACAATTTGACAGGCGAAGAAAAAAGTGTTAGATTTATTATAGGATATTATGACAGCGAAGGAAATCTTGCGGATGTTGAAATTAAAAATGAAAGCATAGCAGATGTGCTTGTAACAAACATAAATCATTCGTTTAACGGAACTTCGAAACAATACGCATCGGCAAAAGCTTTTGTGTGGACGGATTCGGACATAATTCCGCTTTCAAAAAGCGCCGGCGTAGTAGAATAAAATACTTCTTTATTAAGGAGGAAGAATATGAAACGGTGTTTAAAAATTGTAATAGGTGTTCTTATTCTTTTTATTTGCTTAAGTCTTTTATCGTGCGGAAAAAATAATTCTTCCTCC
Source organism: Oscillospiraceae bacterium (assembly GCA_022769845.1). GTDB lineage: Bacteria > Bacillota > Clostridia > UMGS1810 > UMGS1810 > Qingrenia. Next base: position 1,226 of record JALEIO010000229.1, on the reverse strand, counting down.
TTATCACCCTTAAAAAAAGATTCCAACTTAAACGAGGTCGGGGTTTTTCCCGTATGCAAAGAAAAAATCACTCTTACAATAGGTATTGAAAGAGAAGGAAGTTTTATTGAGGATTACAAAACCAATGCCCTTACAAAATATCTTGAAGAAAAAATGAACGCGGATTTGGAATTTGTGCGCTTGGATGAAGGAGAAGCGGACAAGAGCATAAAGCTTATGATGAGCGCGGGCGGAAGCAACCTTCCCGATATTATTATCGGTGAAAACATTGACGATTTTGACGTTATTGCCTACGGACAAAAAGGACTTATAATTCCGCTTAACGAATACTATAAAAATTCATCATATTATCTTAAACAAATCGCGGAAAAGGAAAACGGTTTTCTTGATTCAATAACTATGTCGGACGGCAATATTTACACTATTCCCAGATATACAAAAATTTTGCAGAACGAATTCGGTGTAAAGCTTTGGATGTATAAGCCGTTTTTAGACAACCTTGGTCTTGAAATACCGAAAACTACTGATGATTTTTATGAAGTATTAACGAAAATTAAAAATAATGACCCGAACGGCAACGGCATTAATGATGAAATTCCGTTTATCGGTGCGGACGTAAGCGGATCGGGCGGCAGTCTTTTTGCCGATTTTGTGATGAGCTCGTTTATTTATGCCGACGCAGAGGATTACTATATGTATCCCGAAAACGGAAAAATTCACTTTGCATGTACCGATGAGCGCTGGAAGGAAGGCCTCAAATATTTAAAAAAGCTTTGTTCAGACAAGCTTTTATCGCCTGCGTCTTTTACAACCACAACCGGCCAGTTTAACAGTATTATAAATAAAAAAGAGGTTATTGCAGGCTCGTTTGTAAGTATGGGGCCTAATTTTACCGATGAGAACAAAAAACGTTCTTTAGATTACAAGGTTGTAGCGCCGCTTATCGGTCCTGAAGGTGAGCAAAATCCGATTTGCTGGGCAACAAAGCCGCGAAACAGGTTTTTTATTACAAAAAACTGCAAATATCCTGAAGCGGCATTTCGTTTGGGCGATATTATGTGCGACGAGAAAGTTGCAATTATGAACAGATGGGGTGTTGAGGGCAGCGATTGGGAAAGAGCAAGCGAAAACGATATTGGCGTGGCGTCCGAGGAGGGATATCCTGCGCTTATTGTTCCCAAGCTTGGCTGGGGCGTTCGGCAAAATTCGCACTGGCACGGAAACGG
>JALEIO010000168.1 GCA_022769845.1 Oscillospiraceae bacterium | reverse complement strand
TATGAAAATATCATACGTCTTTTTTAATGCATATTATATTTGTTATTATTTATTCATTGCTTCTGCAACCGCAACCGCAACTGCAACGGTAGCGCCAACCATCGGGTTGTTGCCCATACCGAGGAAGCCCATCATTTCAACGTGAGCGGGAACGGAAGATGAACCTGCAAACTGTGCGTCAGAGTGCATTCTGCCCATTGTATCGGTCATACCGTAAGAAGCGGGGCCTGCTGCCATATTGTCGGGGTGGAGGGTTCTGCCCGTACCGCCGCCCGAAGCAACCGAGAAATATTTTTTGCCGAGCTGATTACATTCTTTTTTGTATGTACCTGCAACAGGATGCTGGAATCTTGTCGGATTTGTTGAGTTACCGGTAATGGAAACGTCAACACCCTCAAGATGCATAATAGCAACGCCCTCGCGGACATCATCTGCACCATAGCATTTAACAGCAGCTCTCTCGCCGTTTGAATATGCTTTTTCTCTTACAACGTTAACCTTGCCTGTTGCATAGTCAAATTTAGTCTGAACATATGTAAAGCCGTTAATTCTCGAAATAATCTGTGCAGCGTCTTTTCCGAGACCGTTGAGGATAACTCTCAAAGGCTCTTTTCTAACCTTGTTTGCACTTCTTGCAATACCGATAGCGCCTTCAGCAGCAGCAAACGATTCGTGACCTGCAAGGAAAGCAAAGCATTTTGTTTCTTCTCTCAAAAGCATTGCGCCAAGGTTTCCATGGCCAAGACCAACCTTTCTGTCATCCGCAACCGAGCCTGCAATACAAAACGCCTGCAAGCCTTCGCCGATAACTTCAGCGGCATCTGCAGCAGTTTTTACGCCTCTTTTGATTGCAAGCGCCGCGCCCATAACATAAGCCCAGCAAGCATTTTCAAAACAGATAGGCTGAATTCCTTTTGTGATTTCATAAGGATTAATGCCCTTTTCATCACAGATAGCCTTCGCTTCTTCCAAAGAAGCAATGCCGTTTTCTTTAAGAACTTTATTTATATTGTCAATTCTTCTTTCGTAGCTTTCAAATAATGCCATTGTCTTTATTCCTCCTTATCAAATTATTCTTCTCTCGGGTCGATAACTTTAGCCGCGTCTGCAATTCTTCCGTATGTACCCGTTGCTTTTTTAAGCGCTTCGTTGGCGTCCATACCCTTTTTAATCATTTCCATCATTTTGCCCATATGAACAAATTCGTAGCCTATGGTTTCGTTATCTTCATCAAGAGCAAGCTTTGTAACATAGCCTTCCGCCATTTCAAGGTATCTTGTGCCTTTAGCTTTTGTGCCGTACATTGTGCCTACCTGGCTTCTAAGGCCTTTGCCCAAATCTTCCAAACCTGCGCCGATAGGAAGTCCGCCCTCCGAGAAAGCAGTTTGAGTTCTTCCGTATACAATCTGGAGGAAAAGCTCACGCATAGCAGTGTTGATAGCGTCGCATACAAGGTCGGTGTTAAGCGCTTCCAAAAGTGTTTTGCCGGGAAGAATTTCCGACGCCATAGCAGCCGAGTGAGTCATACCCGAGCAGCCGATTGTTTCAACAAGCGCTTCTTCAATAATACCGTCTTTAACATTTAAAGTAAGCTTGCACGCGCCCTGCTGCGGAGCACACCAGCCCACACCGTGAGTTAAACCCTTAATGTCCTTAATTTCTTTTGCGGCAACCCAAGCGCCCTCTTCGGGAATAGGTGCGGGACCGTGATTTGCACCCTTTGCCACAACACACATTCTTTCAACTTCTGAAGAATAAATCATTGTAAAACTCCTTTCTTTATATGAAAAAGTAATTTTTTTCTCTCTAATTCTACATTTTACCACAAATTCAGCCAATTCTCAATAATTATTTTAAAAATAAACCGATTTGTGTAATCCGCACAATAAAAATCAGAAAAACAAAAATTTTGTTGTGATAATACACAAAATTATATTTTATCACTTTACTTTGCTAAAACGTTGAAGTATAATACCGATATAAGATAAATCGAAAGGACGTTACATTATGAAAAAAATACTTTCTTTAATGCTTGCGCTTGCAATGGTTTTCTCATTTGCGGCGTGCGGAACAAAAAGTGAAACCACAGACACAGACGCAAACAAAGAAACCGCTTCGGGCGGAAACTATTCCGACCTTATGACAATCGACGGTCTTGACCTTGCCGTTGAAGAATACGGAATAGGCTTTAGAACGGGCAGCGACATTGTTGACGAGGTAAATAAAATTATTAAAGAGCTTTACAATGACGGAACATTAAAAAAAATTGCAGAAAAATATGACCTTGCGGCAAATCTTTTGGAGCCTAAAGACGTTCCCTCAAAGGCAAGCGGCGACTCTGACCTTGATTACATTAAAAAGAACGGAAAAATGGTTATCGGATACACCGTTTACGACCCGATGAACTACACAGATGACAATGGTGAATTTGTAGGCTTTGACACCGAATTTGCCAAAGCTGTATGCGAAAAGTTAGGCGTTACACCCGAATTTGTCGAAATCAACTGGGATACAAAAGAAATTGAGCTTAACGCAAAAAGCATAGACTGCATCTGGAACGGCTTTACAATCAACGAAGAAAGAGAAGAAAACCTTGATTTCTCCATTCCTTATATCCTCAACAAACAGGTTGTTGTTATAAGAAAAGCCGACAAGGACAAATACACTGACACAGCATCTCTTGCATCGGCAAAACTCGCGGCTGAAACATCTTCTGCCGGAGAAGCCGCAATCAAAGATGACGAAAATCTTTCAAAAGCAAGCTACACCGCTGTTCCCAAGCAGACCGACGCGCTTTTGGAGGTTAAAGCAAGCACCGTTGATGCAGCTGTTCTCGATTACACGCTCGCAAACTCAATGGTAGGCAAATAAACCATTTTTAAAGAATTTTGCCTAATTAAAAGAACCAATCGTTCGGGTTGGTTCTTTTTCGGCGTTTTAATATTTTAAAGAAAATAGGAAGAAAAAATTATGTTTTTAACTGTAACGCAAGCCCTGTTAAAAGGATTTGGAACAAACTTTTACATATTTATATTGACGCTTTTGATGGCAATTCCGTTAGGATTTGTTATCACGCTCGGCTCAATGTGCAAATTTAAGCCTGTAAGCGCCGTTACAAAGATTTTTGTATGGGTAATAAGAGGAACGCCGCTTATGCTGCAGCTTATTATCGTAATGTTCGGTCCCAGCCTTATTTTTGAATACAAGGGTATGACACGAATGACCGCGACGCTTATTGCGTTTGTGATAAACTATGCGGCGTATTTCTCCGAAATTTTCCGCGGCGGAATTGAGTCAATCCCGAAGGGGCAGTACGAGGCGGGCTATGTTTTGGGCCTTACAAAGGTGCAGGTGTTTTTCAAAATCGTGCTTATGCAGGTGATTAAGCGCATTGTTCCGCCTATGGGTAACGAAATCATCACCCTTGTAAAAGACACCTCGCTCGCGCGAATTATATCGGTTATCGAAATCACGCAGACGGCGCAGAATTATATAGCGTCCAAGGCGCTTATATGGCCGCTGTTCTATTCGGGCGTATTCTACCTTGTTTTCTGCGGTATTCTCACCGTTTTGTTCGGTTATATTGAAAAAAAATTTGATTATTACAGAGGTTGATTATGTCTATTTTAAAAGCGGAAAAAATTAAAAAAAGCTTTGGAAATTTTGAGGTTTTAAAGGGTATTGATTTAAGCGTCGAAAAAGGCGAAACAATAGCTGTTATCGGTCCGTCGGGCTCGGGTAAAAGCACTTTTTTGCGCTGCCTTAACAAGCTTGAAACCATTAATGACGGCAGCATTGAATTTGACGGTGAAATTATAGCAGAAAACGGAAAATACAAAAAGGACAAAGAGCTTCGCCCCATTATCAGCAAAATGGGAATGGTTTTTCAGCAGTTTAACCTTTTTCCGCATAAAAGCGTTATTGAGAACGTAATCGAAGCGCCTGTTATTGTAAATAAAATTTCTAAAGAAGAAGCGAAAAAAACAGCCCTTCAGCTTCTTAAAGACGTAGGGCTTTCCGAAAAAGCAAACGAATATCCCTGCAATCTTTCGGGCGGTCAGCAGCAAAGGGTTGCAATCGCGCGCGCACTTGCAATGAACCCCAAGCTTATGCTGTTTGACGAACCGACAAGCGCGCTCGACCCCGAGCTTACAGGCGAGGTTTTGAACGTTATGAAAAAGCTCGCCGACGAAAAAATGACAATGATTGTTGTAACGCACGAAATTGCCTTTGCAAAGGAAGTTGCAACGCGCGTGGTGTTTATTGACGGAGGCGTTATTGTAGAGCAAGGAAACCCCAAAGACGTTTTGGAAAATCCGAAAAACGAGCGCACAATAAAATTTTTGGAACGTGTTTTGCGATAAAAAAGCGTTAAAACGCCTCAGCCCCCTAACCCCAAATCTTGGGGGCAGAATGGTTCGCTTTTTTGAAACAAGCTGATTGCGCACTTCTCGCGCGCAATTTCCTATGTTATAAAAAACATAAAAATCGGCACAGCCTTAAGCAGTGCCGATTTTTAAAGCGTTATAACCGCGCCGATACACTTTCCGATAAGTCTTATTTTGTCATATGCAATCACTTTGGGGCGATTTTGATAAAGAAGGCTGTCGGTCACAGCCGAAAATGCACCCATTCTGTCAAAAAGCCTTCGTATATATAATTTTTTATCAAGCTCAAAAGCGTAAATTTTTCCGTTTTCAAATTCCTCGGAAATTCTTTTTTTCATAACCTCAACATCATCGCACAGCGAAATGCTCGTCCACTCAACCACAACCAAATTGCCCTTGTGAATGTTTGCGCCGTCCATATAATTATCAGGTGCATAAATGGCAAGGCACCTTTTGCAGCGCGCACTGAAAAAATCGGGAATTTCCATAAAATCCTTTGCTTCTTCAGTATTAAGCGACATAATATCGCCGTAATTTTTACTGTTGTAAATAGGAATTTTTGTGACGCGCGAATAATTTAAAACCGGGTCGGAAAGATTGGGCGTCTCATCGCCCGTAAGAAGATATTCCGGTGTGGTATCCAGCGCTTCCGCTATTGATACTGCAATGTCGGGATTGGGCGGACAATAGCCCGTTTCGTAGTTTGAAACAGTGCTTTTTCCAACTCCTATAATTTCTGCAAGAGTTGACTGCGAAAATCCTTTTTTATGCCGCAGTTCAGCAATTCTGTCGCCAAAGCTTCTGTTATCGTCGAGCATAAAAGTGTTCCTTTCATAGTATAATTTGTAGTGATTTTACAATTAAATTATATTATCTCAAATATAAAAAGTCAAGATTTAAAATGACATCAAACCGCTTTAAAATGGGAACTTTTTTTGAGTTTTTTTAATTTAATAAAGAATTTTTTGTTTTTTTTGCCAAAAGGTTGACATTTTTGCGCCGTTGGGTTATCATATTCACAATGAAAATTTATGTAAAGGATATGTAAAAATGAATTATATAAAAGGCAGAGCTGAAAAAAATGCAAGTATGCTTTCGGGTTCTCTCTGGGATAAAATACTTATGTTTGCGCTTCCTCTTGCGGCAAGCAGTATGCTTCAGCAGCTTTTCAACTCGGCAGACGTTGCTGTTGTGGGCAAATTTACAGGAAAACAAGCGCTCGCGGCAGTTGGCAGCAACGGGCCTGTAATAAACCTTCTTGTTAATTTTTTTGTCGGAATGTCAATCGGCGCAAACGTTGTTATTGCACGCTACATAGGCAGCGGTGATGAAAAAAGAGCAAACGACACGGCGCACACGGCAATTTTGGTGTCGGTAATCAGCGGATTTATCATAATGCTGCTCGGATTTTTTCTTTCGCCGATAATTCTTAATTTTATCGGCACTCCCGGTGATGTTATTGACCTTGCGGTTGTATATTTGCGAATTTATTTTTGCGGGATGCCGTTTATGATGCTTTATAACTTCTGCGCGGCTATTTTCCGCAGCAAGGGCGATACGAGAAAACCGCTTATGTACCTTTTTGCATCAGGAATAATAAACGTTGTTCTCAATATGTTTTTTGTAATTGTGTTTAAAATGGGAGTTGCCGGAGTCGGCACTGCAACGGTAATTTCAAACGCTGTAAGCTCAATTTTAATGCTTCGCTCGCTTACAAAAGAAGAGGGCGCAATAAAAATTTGTCTTAAAAACCTTAAAATCAACAAGAAAATTTTTCGCGAAATTGTAAGGGTTGGAATGCCTGCGGGCTTGCAGGGTATGGTTTTTTCAATTTCAAACGTCAGCGTGCTGTCGGGCCTTAATTCGCTCAATACCGATATTGTATCGGCGTCGGCAACATCGCAGAATTACGAAAACCTTATATATTTTCTGTCCAACTCATTCGCTCAGGCAACCGTTACCTTTGTCAGCCAAAACTACGGTGCCGGAAATATAAAGCGCTGCAAAAAAGTATTGCGTATTTCAACATCATTAAGCGTAATTTCGGCACTCACGCTTTGCACGATTTTTATACTTTTCAGAAATCCGCTGCTCGGAATTTATACAAGCGACGCTGAAATTGTGAAAATTGCTTCACAGCGTTTGATTGTTGTTGCGGGAACACACTTTTTATGCGGAATTATGGACAATTCTTCAAGCTGTCTGCGCGGACTCGGATATTCTCTCGAGCCTGCAATAATTTCTATGGCAGGCGCGTGCGGACTTCGTATTTTATGGATTAATACAGTGTTTAAAAAATTTCACACCTTTGCAATGCTCGTTGCGGTATATCCCGTAAGCTGGTTTGCAACCGCTCTTGTATTGAGCATTGTGTGTCTTATAAAAATAAGAAAAATCGAAAAAAAAGGTTTGGCAAACGGGCAGTGATATATGCCCGTTTATTTTTGGTTTTATATTTTCAGCAGACAAAAAGCGAAAACCCGATCGAAAATATTATTCGTTCGGGTTTTTGCTTTTTATATAGTATAAGGAAGATTAAGCATAAAGGAACAAAGCATTGTTATGCGCTTTTAAGCTCAAGACGAAGCTTATCGGAAATCATTGCGATAAATTCAGAATTTGTCGGCTTGCCCTTGCTGCTTAAAATGGTGTAGCCAAACATTTCATCCAAAACTTCGGGGTCGCCTCTGTCCCACGCAACCTCAATGGCATGACGGATTGCCCTCTCCACTCTCGACGAAGTGGTGTTGTATTTTTTCGCAACTGTCGGATATAAAATTTTAGTAACCGAATTTATAGCATCCATATCTTTAATTACCATAATTATTGCGTCGCGCATATACTGATATCCCTTAATATGCGCAGGAACGCCGATTTTTTGGATAATAGCCGTAACGCCCATTTCAAGATCAAAAGAGCCGTCCTGCGATTTATTCGGAATTTTCACCGATTTAAACATCGACATATTTTCTTTAAATTCTCTCACCCTATCGGCAATAACCGAAAGGTCTGCCGGTTTTATTATGTAATATTTTGCGCCGAGATTCATCGCGCTTCGTATAATTTTGTCATTTCCTATTGCCGAAATTACAATAACGTTCGGTTTTTTTGCCAGCTCCGGCGAGTTGTTAATTTTGCTTAAAACACCGAGTCCGTCGAGATTTGGCATAACAACGTCGGTAAGCAGCACATCCGGCTTGGTTTGAAGCACCATTTCATACGCCTCTTTTCCGTCAAATGCAACACCGATTAACTCAATATCCTCGCAAGCAGCAAAATATTCTCTCATCGTTCTGCAAAATTCCTTATTATCATCTGCAACAACCACTCTTACCTTATTATTCATAAGTTTTCCCTCCAAAATTTCTTTTTTGTAATTCAATTATATAATTCTCAAGTTTTTTTTACAATAACAACGGTTTATTTAACCTAAACTTTTACAAATATTTACAATTTTTACAATAATTAGAAATAGAGGTTGCTGATTTTTTAAGTTATTTAATATAATTGTATGAAAAATTGGACACTTTATATCCAATTTTTACCATAAAATTCAAAAATAAGAAGTTTCGACTTTTTTCGATTGCAATTTTTTGGAAATTTTTCCCTATTGGAAAAATAGCTGTGTCGAAATTTGTTTATTTTTTGTGTTGATTATCTTAACCGATTGTTGTATACTAATATCAGATAGTAAAAAGGAGTGAATTTATATGAAAAAAGTAAGTTTTACGTCAAAAATTTTATCATTAATTTCAAGCGTAATAGTTGTGATTTTGATTTGTTCAAAATGGCTTTGTTTTAATGTGAATTTCGGTATGCAAAACCGATTTTCACTATTTGAAATATCCACATTTTTCGGCCAGACAAGAATTTTTAATTCGCTTGAGCTTGCCGTTCTATCCATAGTTTTGTCAACAGTGGCTCTTGCTATGATTGTTCTTACGGTAATTTCAGCCGTATATGCAATATCGTCAACCAAAACCTCGTATATTGTAAATACCGTGTCGGCGGCAATAAATACTGTCTTTTCAATAGCATTTATAATTGGCATTATTGCAATGAATTTTGAATTTATGAGCGAATTAAGCAACGGTATGGTGTTCCGTTTCAGCACATCAGGCATTGTATCGGCAACAAAATCGCCATATCTTGTAATTTTATTTTCTGTTATTTCGCGCATTGTTTTAATTCCGAGAACGCCGAATGTCAAGGCTTTGCCCGCTCCTTCGGCAAACAATACCGACAGTATAAAGATATGTCCTGCGTGCGGCGCAAAATGCGGCATAAACTCAAAGTTCTGCCAGAACTGCGGAAAAAACTTTGAAAATGACACAATAGTTTGCCCTAATTGCAAAAGGCATATCGCAAATACCGCGGTATTTTGCAATTACTGCGGTGTTCGTATAGCCGAAAATGACATTAATACGGAAAATACCGAAAATGAAGATATAAAAAATACCGATTCAAACGAAAATACTGAAGTTACCGAAAATACCGATTCAAACGAAAATACTGAAGTTACCGAAAATACCGAAATTACACAGGAAAATAATATTTCAAACGAATAATCACACTTTGTCCCTCTTTAACATATAATTTAGTATACCATAGATAAAGGAGGGATATAAATTGTTTGCTTCGTTTTTCAGACAAAGCTGCAATGAGGATTTTTGCTGTCCTACGTGGCGATGCGAC
>JALEIO010000161.1 GCA_022769845.1 Oscillospiraceae bacterium | reverse complement strand
TCAAGTGTTATTGTCTTACTGTAATTGGATGACACATAATCTGTAATTTTTTTAACCGTACTTGTATTTTTCTTTTGAATACAACTATGTATTGCCTCTGATATTTGAAGCGAAAACAGTGTAAGTATATCGCACAGTGCGGAGGCGGACTGACAATCGCTTATCTTTTCGAGAAAATTTTTGCTTATTTCTGGACTGTTTTCTGGATTTGCTTCATATAATGCAGATATTGCGCCGGACGCAAAGCGTATACAATGCTGTCTTATTAACGGAAGCGAGGTGTTTGAACTTTCAAGGAGACTGAACAGAGTTTTCAAAAGTTCTGATATTTGTTTGTCTGTTCCGTGCGACAAAAGTACGGAATACTGTTTTTGAATATTTTCGTATGCGTCAAACGATACATCGGCAAGTTTTAAGTCGCGCGCGTAAATAATTTGTTTTTCCTGGTCGGGCAAAGCGTAGAGCAGAGCGTTTTCTGCTGATGAGCTGCATTGCGGGAGCTTTCTAATACTGTCAAAAACTTCTCCTATTGCAATTATAAAATTATGAGATGTGTTATACGACAGAAAATTATATATCTTGTTTGAAATATCCAAAACTGCTGCAGAGGATTTGTGGTTATCCGCATTAAATCTGAAAATCAGCGTGATAATATTATTATTTAAGAACGGAATAACTTCGTTATGGCAAAGCTGAATAACCTTTAAAAGCTTTTGAAAAAGCATATAGCAGCCAAACTGATCTTCGGCAGACGCGGAATTGGGCTTTAGCTTTAACAGCATTATGCAAAAGTGTCCCTCGGAAATGGTGGTTCCCAAAAAGTCAAAGTTATCGCTTGTGCTGTGAGTTGTATAGAAGCCGGAAACCATATCAAAAAACCACGATTTCAGAAAAAATTTACTCTCTTTCAGATTTTTGTAGAATGCCTCCATTTTGCAGTCATTTTGCTTTTCAATTATAATATTTTGACGGATTTTTGAAATTAAATCAAAAAGTTCTGCCTTTTTTATCGGTTTTAAAACATAATCATATACCTTTAGGTGCATTGCCTGATGCATATATTCAAAGGTGTTAAATCCGGTCAAAAACACAAATTTTGTATGGGGCAAAAGGGTTAGAACCTGTTCGGCAAGCCACAGACCGTTTTTTTTAGGCATTTCAATATCCGAAATTACAATATCGGGACGAAGACTTTTGATTTGCTCAAGGGCGTCTTCGCCGTTTTCTGAAGAGCCTATCAGGTCGATTTCATACTCATTCCATGGAAGCGAAATGAGGCCGTGGCGTATCAGTTCTTCATCATCAACAATAAAAAGTGTTATTTTCATTCAAAATACCTCTCTTCAAGTGTGGCTGTTACGTCTACGCCGCCAAGGTCGTTTTCTTCGTAATGCAGACCGCAGCTTTCGTCAAAATACAGTTTTATGCGCTGGTTTACATTATGAATTCCGTATTTTTCAATTGGTTCGTTGGGGTTAAACTTTTTTTCAATAAGGCTGTTCATTTTTTCGATATCTCCGCCTTTGCCATTGTCACTTACGGTTATGTATATATATCCGTCTTTTTTATATCCCGTTATTGTTATAACACCCACATATTCAAATTTGTCAAAACCGTGCACAATACAGTTTTCGACTAACGGCTGAAGTGTAAGTTTAGCAATTTTACACTGAAGTATGTCATCATTAATATCAAAATGTGTTATCAGCTTATCCTTAAACCTAATTTTCTGTATTTCAATATAACTGCTTATTTGACGCAGTTCGTTTTCAATGGTTGTAAATTCCTGGCCTTTATTGAGCGAGCATCTGAAGAAGTTTCCCAAGGCAGTTACGATATTGGAAATATCTTCACAACCGTGCTGTTGAGCCATCCAATTTACCGAATCAAGAGTATTGTACAGAAAATGAGGATTTATTTGTGCCTGCAGGGCTTTCAATTCCCATATTTTTTGCCGCTCAAACAAAGCGTTTACGTCTGCTACAAGATTATCAACCGTACTCATCATTGTATTAAAAGATTTATATAGCTCTCCTATCTCGTTTTGATACGGCACCTCGCATCTAAACGAGGTATCCTTTTCAAAGTGCTTCATTATTGAACAAAGCTTATATATCGGAGCAGTTATGGAGCGTGACAGCAAAAACATCAGCGCAAGGGATATCAGTATGCTTATAATTGATGTCATCAGTATAATAAG
>JALEIO010000160.1 GCA_022769845.1 Oscillospiraceae bacterium | reverse complement strand
CCTGCCTACTCCGCACAACAGCTCATAATTTATTGTTCCTATAATATCAGCAGTTTCTTCTACGGTAACAGTATTATTACCGCTTTTTCCAAATAATATAACCTCATCGCCCAAATTTATATTTTTTAAATTTGTTGCATCTGCCATAAACTGGTCCATACACACTCTGCCCAACACCTTGCATTTTTCGCCGTTTATAAGCACATAAGCTTTATTTGAAAGAAGGCGGCTGTAACCGTCTGCATAACCTGCCGAAACGGTTGCGATTTTCATTTTTTTGTCGGTTGTAAACGTTCCGCCATAGCTTATGCTGCTGCCTTTTTCAACAGTTTTTATATGCACAACTCTGCTTTTAAAAGTCATTGCGCTTTCAAGCTTAAGAGTTTCTTTATTCACAAAATCGGAAGGATAATGCCCATATGTGATAATTCCGCTGCGCACCATATCAAGATGATATTTTGGAAAATCCATAATACCCGCACTGTTGCATATGTGGCAAATCGGAATATTAATACCATTTTTCAAAAGCGCATTTTTGACAAACATAAATTTTTCAAACTGTATATCGGTCGGCGCTTTGTCAGCTTCGTCCGCCTTTGCAAAATTCGAAAACATTCCTTCGATTTCAATATTTTTAAGCTTTGAAATTTTAACAATCTCATCTACCGCATCTTGATTTGGCAAAAACCCTATTCTTCCCATTCCGGTATCGATTTTTATGTGAATTTTTGCGTTTTTTCCAAGCTTATTCGCCGTATCCGAAATTTTTTTCGCCGTATTAAAATCAAAAACGGTGAGCGTGACGTCATCTTTTATCAGCTTTTCATATTCGTCGTCAAAAACAGCACCGAGAATAAGAATAGGCGTATTTATTTTTGCATTTCTTATTTCCTCTGCCTCACTGCCGGTGGCAACGCCAAAATAGTCCGCGCCGCCGTCAAACAAAAGAGCGCGCGCCGTCTCAACAGCACCGTGTCCGTATGCGTCCGCTTTTATAACCGCTAAAAGTTTTGTTTCATCTTTCAAAAGCTTTCTGATATTTTTTACATTATTTTTTATATTATCAAGATTTATTTCTTTCCAAACCCTCATTGGTATCTCTCCATATGTTTCAGTCAGTGTTAAAAACATCGTCTTTAAATTTTTTTACAAATTCAAATTCATTAAATTTTATTTCAAAAAGCTTTTCTCCACCTTTTCGGTATATCGTAAAAATTCTTGGATTGAGCTTTTTTTCGTCCAAAATCATAATTTCAACAAGATTGTCGCCGCTTTTGGTAGAAATATCGCATTTTATGGCAACATTTCCACCACTTTTCTCATATTGATAGCTTTCACCCTGCGCATCTATATAATTTTTAAAAAATTTATCGGGAAAAATGTGAAGATATTCTTCGCGCTCCTCCTTAACAGTTTCTTTTCCTCCGGCTTTTCCGTTTATAAGAGTTGCTTCGCCGTTTTTAAAAACAATTTTAAGCTTGTCGTCAGGATATTCTATAAAACGCGCGCCGTCTTTTTCGGCACCGAGCGCAAATTTATATGTGTTTTCGGTTTTGTTGCTGTAAACCGCAATAGAACCGCTTGCAGCGTAACTTTGCATATCAAGATATCTTTTATCAAAACGTTCTTCAAACGACTGTCTTTGAGCTTCACCGCACCCCGAAAGAACCGCCGCAATCGCAAGTATTGAAAAATATCTTAAAATTTTCAAGCATTAACCTCCCAAAAATTTCAAAGCATAAGCAAGCGTATTTATAATATCGGACGGCGTAAGCGAATATTCGCCAAGCTTTAAAGCCGCCATATCAGCAGCAAGCGAATGAAGATAAACGCCCAAAACCGCCGCGGAATTTATGCTGATTTTCTGCCCTGCAAGCGAGGTTATAATTCCTGCCAAAACATCACCGCTGCCTCCCGTTGCCATACCGGAATTTCCCAAAACATTGGTATAAACCTTGCCGTTTGGCAATACAACCTTCGTTCTGTGCGATTTAAGAACAATTACAACGTTATATTTTTTTGCAAAATCAACCGCAAGGCTTTCACCGTTTTTTTGAACAAAATCTATATCCCTGTTTACCAAACGCGCAAATTCTCCCAAATGCGGCGTTAAAACAATGCTTTGCCTATGATTTGTTAATACATTTATATTCATTGCAACAGCATTTATTCCGTCCGCGTCAATAATCAGCGGTTTTTCAAACGTTTCGATAATTTTTTCGACAATATATCTTGTATCTAAAGTAAGCGACATTCCGCACCCTACAAGGCAAGCGTCGCATTTTTTAAGAAAATCAAAAATGTTCGGCAGTGCGTCCTTTGTTAATATTCCGTCCTTGTCACACAACGGATAGGTCATAACCTCTTTTAAGGTAATTTCAAAAATATTGTTTAAGCTTTTCGGTGTTCCGAGCGTTATAAGTCCGCTGCCCGTTTTAAGCATTGCCTCGCACGCAAGCCGCGCCGCACCCGTTAAACCCGTGCTCCCTGCAATAGCAAACACCCTGCCGAAGCTTCCTTTGTGAGAATTTTCATCTCTTTTCGGCAAAATGCTTCGTGCTGTTTCAAACGAAATAATTCCTTCTTCATTAGTATTGCTTTTTTCTGCCGCCGTTGTAAACCTCTGATAATCCTCATCAGCATCTATGCAAACATAAGCAATCGCCATATCGTTGTCATGCGAAATTGTAAGAGCAATTTTTTGGGCATTATACATTTTAAGCGCATTTTCGGCCTCCGGAGAAAACTCAAAATACGGCTTTCCCATATTATTGTGCACCACCGAAATTTCAGTAAGCGGCAAACCGGAAAGTCCGCATCCTATTGCCTTTGCAAGCGCCTCTTTTGCACAAAAAGCACCCGCAACCGTATTTTTGTTAAAATTGCGGGTCTTGAAATATTCTATTTCTTTTTTTGAAAAAATCTTGCTTAAAAACTTTTGGTTCGACGCTAAATTTTCAAGCCGTGAAATTTTTAAAATATCAATGCCGACTGACATAAATTATGCCTCCCGGTCTTAATAATTTTCAATTTCGCCCTTCAAATGCACTGTTCGCGGTGAATACGTTTTCATCGCCTCAATCATTTTCTGCGGCGGATTGAAAATAAGCGTTTTTTTCTGTCCGTCCTTTGAAAAAACAGCATAATATGCGTTGTCATAGTTTCGCGTTCCGAGGTCGAGCACATTTGTATAAGCTTGTCCGTCTTTGTACGGCGCAACAATTTCAAATTCCTTTGTTGAAAAGCTTAACATCCTTTTTCTTTTGCGCTTTGCAGTAATTTTGTCAATGTCAATATCGCCGTTTGTGAGAATATATTCATACTCAACGTTAAAATGCGATATAAGAATATACACTCCGTAAACAATACCCGCGTCAATAAGCAGAACAAAGCTTGAAAATGCCGTAAACAAAAACATCAGCGAAACGCCAAGAAGAAGCAAGCCTGCAATCACGCCCAAAACAGAAAGCAGCAATTCAACCGGCTTTTTTTTCACTTTTACAATATACTCGCAAAAAACGTCCATAAAAATTCCCCCATCATTTATTTCTTAATAAATTCAAAACATTTTCAAAATAATCCGGAATTTCGCTGTCAAACTCCATATATTTGCCCGTCACAGGATGAATAAACCCAATTGTTTTTGCGTGAAGAACCTGCGACGTAAGATTAAATTCATTGCTTTTCGGCCCGTAAACCGCATCTCCCAAAACAGGGTGACCTATATATTTAAGATGCACTCTTATTTGATGTGTTCTTCCGGTTTCAAGACGGCAGGTAAGATATGTGTAATTGTAAAACCGCTCCAGAACCTCAAAATGCGTGACGGCGTTTTTTGAATTTTTGCTTGTAACCGCCATTTTTTTGCGTTCGGTTGGATGCCGACCTATCGGTGCATCTATAACGCCTCTGTTTGTTTCTATAACTCCGTTTGCAATGCAGATGTAGCTGCGTTTAACGCTTTTTTCCTTAATCTGCTCGGCAAGAGATATATGCGCACGGTTGGTTTTTGCAACCAGCAAAAGTCCCGAGGTATCTTTGTCAATGCGGTGAACAATTCCGGGTCGTATTACGCCGTTTATGGCGCTTAATTTG
>JALEIO010000144.1 GCA_022769845.1 Oscillospiraceae bacterium | reverse complement strand
TACAAAGCATTATTCAATAAACATTGCGTCGCCGAAGCTGAAAAATCGGTATTTCATCTCAACCGCCTGTTTATAAGCCCTGTCAATGTTATCCTTGCCCGCAAGCGCGCTGACCAGCATTAAAAGCGTTGACTCGGGAAGATGAAAATTTGTTATCAGCGCGTCAACAATTTTGTATTTGTACGGCGGATAGATAAAAATTTTAGTCTCGCCCGATTTAGGCTTTACAAATCCACTTTCGTCCGCAACCGTTTCCAAAACCCTTGTTGATGTTGTGCCCACCGAAATAATTCTTCCGCCGTTTTTTCGCGCGTTGTTTATAATTTCGGCATTTTTTTCGTCAATATTGTAATATTCCGAATGCATAACGTGCTTTTCAACATCATCCACCTTAACGGGGCGGAAGGTGCCGAGTCCGACGTGCAATGTAAGATACGCAATATCAACACCCATTTCTTTAATTTCTGCCAAAAGCTCCTTTGTAAAATGAAGTCCCGCTGTGGGTGCGGCAGCCGAGCCGTCATTTTTGGCATATACCGTCTGATAGCGGTTTTTGTCCTTCAAAGTATGCGTAATATACGGCGGAAGCGGCATTTGACCGAGCTTGTCAAGCACATTTTCAAACACACCGTCATAGAAAAATTTTACAATTCTGTTGCCATCGGGCAAAACCTTTTCTACCTCTGCCGTTAAAAGTCCGCCGCCGAACGACACACGCGCACCCTCTCTTGCCTTTTTGCCGGGCTTTACAATAATCTCCCAAGTATCAAGCGAAATTTTTTTGAGCAGCAAAAACTCAATTTTTCCGCCGCTGCCTTCTTTTTCGCCGATAAGACGTGCCGGGATAACCTTTGTATCATTCAGCACAAGGCAATCGCCCTTGTGAAGATAATTTTTAATGTTTTTAAAAATTGTATGCTCAATTTCCCCGGTTTCTTTATTAAGCACCAAAAGCCGCGACGCAGACCTGTCCTCCAAAGGGTCCTGCGCGATTAATTCTTCGGGCAAATCGTAATAAAAATCGCTTGTTTTCATAAAAATGTTCCTTTCACAATGTATCTTTCAAATAGCCTTATAAGCGCAAAAGCCGTTATTCCACAACCGTTCCGGGATAGTAAAAATCCAAAATTTTGTACGCGCTAAAGCCCATAAGCGCCATATCACGCGCGCCGCACTGACTCATTCCAACCCTGTGACCGTAACCGCGGCCGTTAAAGGTAAAGCTTCCGGCTGACGGCAGACTGCTTGAAAAAACAGAATAATCGCCGTTTATGTAATAATCATACGCACCTTTTTTGAAAATACTCCAGTTTTCGGCAATGCTGCCCGAATTTCCGCCTGTCGCAGTTATTTCAAAATACTGACTTTTAAGACCGAAAACTCCTCTGACATCATCATTTTTAACTGTGTATGTGCCGTTTTCGCCTATTATTTCAACCTCATAAACGGTGTGATTGTCCGAACCTGTGATTTTCACATTTTTTATTTTGCCGATATTGATATTTCGGTTTAAAAGCTTTTGCGCAATGTCCTCCGCCGTAAGAGTTGCCGTCCACGTTCCGTAGGAGGCTTTTTCATTGACCTCGTACGGGTCCTGTTTGGCGGTAAGATACGGCACGCTCCCTCCCCAGACATACTTTGCGTCCGCAGTGTAGCCGCCGTTTGACGCATAAAAAAGCGCCTCGGCAACCTGTCCGTTGTATTTTAAAAGCTGACCTTTTGTCTGATTAACAGCCTCAATGGTTTTTTCCGATTCGGTTGCAACACCGCCGTAAACCTGGCTGACGGTAGTGGTGCAAAGATTAAATCCGTACGAAGCAAATTTATTCCAGTTTCGCACCGCATAGCTTCGGGCGCAGATTGCTTGAGCTTTTAAAGCCTCAAGCGGCCACGAAGGGCTCATCTCTTTGCCGAGCACCGAATATAAATATTCCTCGGTGGGAAGCTTATTGATAACCGTCATTTTTCCGTCCTTTAAAGAAAGCTGACACACTCCGCGGTATAAATTTCCCTCAATTTTTAAAAGTCCCGCACCGGCTTTTAAGGTCATATCGCCTTCAAACGCTGACATGCCTTCAATTTCAAGCTGACCCGATTCGTTTACAAAAACCCTTATCGAAGGCTTGTCAACCGCCGCGGTTTCAATAAATTCTCCGTCCTTTTCGTAGCCGACAAAAAATCCGCCGTCACATTCCAAATTTACCGTATCCTTCGCGGTTGAGCCGAAAAACAGCCCGAGCTTTATTGTGTCAAAGGCGACCGGCGCCGCATAACATATTGTAGAAAAGGATAAAAAAGCCAAAAGAAAGCCTATAATTTTCTTCAATTTTAAACACCTTCATTTATATAATAAGTTTGAAATTTGCATACATATACATTATAAGGATAAGATAATACACCGAATAAGTCAAGTATTTTTACAAATTTTTAATATAATTGTTGACTTATCCGCTTTAAAATGGTATGATATGCTAAAGACATATAAGTTTTTTTAATACAATTTATAAGAGGTGTTTTGAAGTTATGAAAAAATACAATATTGCCGTTGTCGGTGCAACGGGCATGGTCGGAAGAACGTTTTTGAAGGTGCTCGAAGAAGTTCAGCTTCCCGTAGAAAGCTACACACTTTTTGCGTCGGCACGCTCGGCAGGCACTCATCTTACCTTTATGGGCAAAGACTATGTTGTTGAAGAGCTTACCGAAAAATCGTTTGACAAAGGCTTTGACATTGCGCTTTTCTCGGCAGGCGGCTCTACAAGCGAAAAGTTTGCACCCATCGCCGCAAGCAAGGGCTGTGTTGTTATAGATAATTCAAGCGCGTGGAGAATGGACGATAACGTTCCGCTGGTTGTTCCCGAGGTTAACCCCGACGACATAAAATGGAACAAAGGCATTATCGCAAACCCCAACTGCTCCACAATTCAGGCTATGGTTGCTTTAAAACCGCTTCACGATAAATATAAAATTAAACGTGTGGTATATTCCACATATCAGGCTGTGTCGGGCGCCGGTCTTGCAGGATATAAAGACCTCGAAAACGGCTTAAAAGGCGAAGCACCCAAGAAATTTCCGCATCAGATTGCAGGAAACTGCCTGCCTCATATAGATGTATTTCTTCCCAACGGCTACACAAAAGAAGAAATGAAAATGGTTAACGAAACACGAAAAATTCTGGGCGACCAGAGCATAAGAATTACCGCTACAACCGTTCGTGTGCCTGTTTTCAACAGCCATTCGGAGTCTATAAACGTTGAATTTTACAATCAGTTTGATTTGGATGATTTGCGCAAAACTCTCGAAAACGCACCCGGTCTTGTTGTTTTGGACGACGTTGAGCACGACGTTTATCCTCTTGCGCTTGACGCGGCGGGCAAAAACGAAACCTTTGTCGGCAGAATAAGACGTGATGAAAGCGTTGAATCGGGCGTAAACCTTTGGGTTGTTGCCGATAACATCAGAAAAGGCGCTGCCACAAATGCGGTTCAGATTGCACAAAAGCTTATTGAGCAGTGGGAAAACAAATAAAAAATTATGGAGGGGTTTTAATTGAAAAAGCCAATTTTCACCGGATCGGGAGTTGCCATTATAACTCCTTTTACCGAAGACGGCGCAATAAATTTTGAAGAACTGGGTAAAATTTTGGAATTTCAAATAGAAAACGAAACCGACGCAATAATTATATGCGGCACAACGGGCGAAAGCGCGGCAATGCCCGATAATGAGCATTTGTCGGTTATCGACTATACAGTTAAAAAGGTTGCGGGCAGAATCCCCGTAATTGCAGGAACGGGCAGCAATGACACCGCTCACGGCATTAACCTTTGCAAAGAGGCTGAAAGCCTTGGAGTAGACGGACTTTTGACCGTTACGCCTTATTATAACAAAACCACACAGCGCGGTCTTGTAAAGCATTTTACGGCGCTTGCAAATTCGGTTAAAATTCCGATTATTCTTTATAACGTTCCGTCAAGAACAGGTCTTAACATTAAGCCGGACACACTCTGTGAGCTGTGCAAGGTTGAAAATATTATCGGTATAAAAGAAGCGAGCGGCAACATTACGCAGGTTGCGCAAATGGCGGCAAAATGTCCCGATGCGGTAATTTATTCGGGCAACGACGACCAAATTATCCCCATTATGTCGGTAGGCGGAATGGGCGTTATTTCGGTGCTTGCAAATGTTGCGCCAAAAAAAGTGCACGATATGTGCCAAAAATTCCTCGATAAAGATACCGAGGGCGCTGCAAAGCTTCAGCTTGAGGCTATGGAGCTTATTGACGCGCTGTTCTGCGAGGTTAACCCAATCCCCGTTAAAAAGGCAATGAGCCTTATGGGATATAATGCCGACACGCTGCGTCTTCCTCTTTGCGAAATCTCGCCCGAAAACGAGAAATATCTGCGAAATGCGCTTATAAATTACGGTATAAAATTAGTTAAATAACAGGAGCTTTTACAAATGATTAATATTATTTTAAGCGGCTGCAACGGCAAGATGGGCAGAGTTATTTCGGAGGCGGCAAAGTGCGACGAAACAGTTAAAATAGTCGCAGGCTTTGACATAAACACCGAAAAAAATTTTGACTATCCTGTATACAGCGATTTTGATGATATAAACGCAGGCGCAAACGTTGTGATAGATTTTTCGCATCCCGCAAACCTCGAAAAAGTGCTTTGCTACTGCACAAAAAACAATGTCGCGGCGGTTATTGCAACAACCGGTCTTACGGGTGAGCAAACGTCAAAAATTTATGAGGCGGCAAAAAAAATTCCGGTGTTTTTTTCGGCGAATATGTCGCTCGGTGTAAACCTTTTGGTCAGCCTTGCAAAACAGGCATCAAGGGTTTTGGAGGATAATTTTGATATTGAAATTGTCGAAAAGCATCATAACCAAAAAATTGACGCTCCAAGCGGCACGGCGCTTATGATTGCGGACGAAATCAACAAGGAGCTTAAAGAATCCTGCGAATACGTTTACGACCGCCATTTATCAAGGCAAAAACGCAGCAAAAACGAGATTGGAATTCATTCGATACGCGGCGGAAACATTGTCGGCGAGCATACGGTGATTTTTGCGGGCAATGATGAAATTATTGAAATCACGCATAAAGCCGCGAGTAAAGAGGTTTTTGCAGTCGGCAGCATCAGGGCGGCGCAGTTTTTGTCGGGCAAGGGCGCAGGGCTTTACAATATGCAGGATATTATGAATTTATAAAATACACAAATGAGGATTGTCAAAAAAGACAGTCCTCATTTTTATTTAATGGCTGCTGAACAATTCTGAAACGCAGCCGCATAGCGGTTTGCAAGCGTTTCAGAATTGTTCGGGTGCAAGGTTTTTATGATGTTTTTTTCAAAATACTTGTTTAAAAAGACGTAATTTTTCTTTTCGGAGGTTATTATGGAATCAACGGTTATAAACAAAATTACCGTTACAGATGACATAGCGGTTATCACAATAACGCCGCCGCAAAAAATGCCGCACCTTGCATATACGCTGCTTTGTGAATTATCCGACAAAAAAATAAATCTTATTACGATAAACACCGCTCTGCATGGCGGCATAACGGTAGCGGCAAGCGATAAAAACGTGTGTGAAATTCTAAAAATCACAGGCAGGCAAAACGGAGTCTTAACCACAGTAACCGGTGCAAATTCAAAAATATCCATACTCGGCGAAAACCTTGACAACACCGATTTTATAGTGAAAAAAATTCTCGACCCTCTTTCCGAATACAACGCCGACATTCGCCTTATTGCCGTATCGGCGCACGAAATTTCGCTGATTATGCCCACATATAAAATCGATCCGTTTCTTGACGAAATTACAAAATAAGATATCGCTTTTTGCATTAAATTGCATTTTTTACCACAACAACATAAAATCACCTTATTTTATGCCAAATCGGGGCGAAAGATATTTGCATCTTCCGCCCATTTTTTGACATATTTTTTTGCGTTTTCCGAATTATAATAAAACAAGGCGTATCAGTCTTGATTTTCTATTATACCAAGGAGGAAAATTTATGCAAAAAACAAAGCTTGTTCCAAATATTAAATCTTTTCGGCTCCCTTTGCCGCCGATAAAGGATTTTGCCGTATATAAAGACGAAATTTTCAATGTATTGTTTGGTATCATTTGTTCGTTTTCAACCGTTTTCGGAGGATATATTCCGTTTTGCGCGTCATTTTATGCAAGCGGAACATTAAACCAAGCCTCAATTTTTAAATTTCTGGCGATCGCAGTATCGGCGCTATTGTCTGTCGGACCGAAATTGAGCATAAAATACATAGTTCCAATGCTGATTTACACAGCGGTAAACATTGTCTTTCCTCTTAAGCGGACAAGCATTAAAGCGGCGGTTATGAGCATTCTTTTGTTTTTTGCGGGTGTGGCAGCGTCATATTTTGACTCGTTTTTGCTCTACGATATTGTGCTGTGCGCAACCGAATCGTTTATCGCATTCGTCGGCGTATTTGTTATGGACAAAGCCGTTCCGATTGTCAAAGAATATGCAAAACGCAGCATTGTTTCGCAGGACGAATTTGTGTGTATTACCGCATTTTTTGCGGTGTGCGTATTTGCGTTTTCGCGTATTCCGCCAATATTCGGCATAAAATTATGCAACATTTTGTGCATACTTTTAATTCTTGTTTTTGACAAAAGCGGCGAAATGGGAATAGGGGCGTCAATAGGCGTAATCTGCGGCGTTGCAAGCGGTGTTAACAATTTTAATTTGAGTGCAACGGTGGGTGCGTTTGCGTTTTCGTCTATGGTTGCGGGATTTTTTAAAAATTACGGACGGCTGGGCGTCTGCCTTGGATTTATCCTTGCAAACACCATAATCACAATATTTTTAAACTCATCGGGCGAAGTTCTTATAAGCGTTTACGAAATACTCGCGGCAGCGTTTTTACTGTTTGTTCTGCCAAAGCGAATGTTTGACAAGGCATACGCGTTTTCGGGAAAGATAAAGGCCGCAGACGATACCGAAACAGAGCGGGCAGTGCAGTTTAAAACAATTGTCAAATCAAAAATTTTGGCAATGGCGGTATCGCTCGAACAGCTTGCAAATATGTATTTTACCTCTGAAAAGCCGGACAGCGATATGGAAAGAAAAGACCTTATTGCTTTTTTTGACAGCGCATCTAAAAAGGTGTGCGCCGACTGTTCTATGCGCTTTAACTGCTGGCAGCATAATTATCAGACAACCTATCATCATATGCTGAAAATGTTTTCTATTGCCAACCTTAACGGAAAAATTCTTACAAAGCAGCTGCCCGACGGCTTTAAAGAATGCTGCATACGTCAGGAGGAATTTTGCACCGCGTTTAACAATATGTACGAGCTTTTTTCAATGTCGAAATTCTGGAAGGGTAAAATAATAGAAAGCAAGAACGCTGCGGCAATGCAGATTAAGGATTTGTCAAAAATCATTAAAAATACGCTCAATACAACCGATATCGGCATTGATTCTGAAGTGCAGGGTGAAATCAAGGCTGCGCTGTGCAAACGGCAGATAAGTTCAAAATTTGTGTGGGCGGTGGTAAACGGAAAAAGGGAAGAATTTGAAATTACTGTTTGCCTAAAAGGAACTGCGGAAATTAAAGCGGTTACAGACGCCGTTGAGGAGGTTTTGTGCAAAAAGGTTAGACTGGGCAGAATTTTAAGCGATAACGGCGATATGATGATAAAATTTTATCCGTCAATGAAATTTTCTATTGAATCAGCATCGGCGTCAATGCCCAAGGACGGCGAGGAAATCTGCGGTGACGCGTCCGTTTCGGTGCCGCTTGTCGGCGGACATATGATAGCGGTAAGCGACGGAATGGGTTCAGGCGAAAACGCGGCAAATATGAGTGCAAGCGCAGTAAGCCTGCTTAAAAGGTTTTTTGAAGCCGGATTTGACGCCGGCTCGGCGCTGAACATCATAAATTCCGCACTTTTATTAAAAAGCAATTCCGAAATTTTTGCAACCCTTGATTTGTGTGCCGTTGACCTTGAGCGGGGAATTGCGCATTTTATAAAGGTGGGCGGTGCAAACAGCTACATCAAAAATGGCAAAAGCGTTGAAAAGGTAGAATTTTCATCGCTGCCAATCGGCATTTTGATGAATGTGGAGAAAAAAGCGTGCGTTAAAAATTTAAACCGCTCAAGCGTTATAATTATGCTTACTGACGGCATTTTTGACGCTTTCGGCGATGAAGAAAAGCTTATTTCCGCAATTAAAGAATCAGACGGCGAAAATATAAAAGAAATGTCGCACTTTATTTTAAAGGCGGCTCTTAAAAATCAGGACAACATACCAAAAGATGATATGACGGTAATTTGCGCAAGAATATATTAAGGTATATTACAGTAAATTTTTGGGTATTATTACATTAAAAGGATAAAATTTACGGGAGGAAAAAATATGACACACGAGGGCAGAGCAGATTTTGACGGTTTTGTTCCGCAAAAAAACAAAAGAGGCAGAAATTTTGCCAAAGAAAACTACATTCCCGACATAGTTATGCAGGCAGAGAACATTGTAAACTCCTTTGTTTCCGGCAAAACGAATACAGAAAAAAATAAAATCCGCCGCGTTTTTCCGTTTGTAATTATATCCGCCTTGCTTCTTACTGCTGTTTTTTGTATTGCGCGCTTTATATGAAAAAAAGGGACGATTTATCGTCCCCTTTTTTAACTGTCAAGCGATTTTGTGAATATATCTAACGTTGTGGTTGAGTTATTTCTTTCGGGCCAATAGAAATTATTGCCCTTAAACGTCATAACCTTTGCATAATATTCGCCCTCGCCGATATTAAACGTTTCTTCGCATCGCAAAAGCGAGCCAAAGCTTAATTCGGGCTGCTCCGACAAATAAACGTAATCCAGCATAAAATTATTAACTCTGATATCCGCAAGCTTGCCTGTATTCTTGTTGTAAACCGCAAACACTACCGAAACAGGAAGCTTGTTCTGCGCAGGCGAGGTTGTATCATATTTTCCGTTGTCAAAAATTATTCTGTCAATGCTCTCGGCATAATACTCAACCGTAAATTTGCCGTCGGTTGGAAAATCGGTTACAAGACGCTTATTTTTGTCCAAAATATTTACTCTGTATGTGCAAAGCGGCGAAACAAGACTCTTGTTTTCAGGCGATTCATAGGTTATCTGCTCCGACCTGATTTTTCCGCCGGCAACGCTGTAAAGCCCACCGTTAAAGTCAATTATGTTCATTGCGGTGCCGTCGTAAGTTTTTATGGGGAAGCAGTCTCCGCTGCTTGTAATAACATAAAGATTGTTGTTTGCGCCATATCCCACAAGCACACGTTCATTTCCCACGGTAATCATATGTATGTCTTTGATATTCTTTTGGTCGATATCGGCATATTTTTTAAGAGCACCGCTCGTGGCAAGGTTCGTTCCGGACTTTCCGGTTTTAATGGTATAAACCGCCTTGTTTGTAAGCACATACAAATATTGCCCCTCAACCAAAAGCTTTTTGTACATCTCGCCGTTTTCCAGGCTTACGTCGACATATACAAATGTAGGCTCATCCTCTGACGAATATTTAAGCTCGGACAAATACATATACTGTGCCCCTGCGCTGTTATGCCCTGTCATTGCGTAATATTGGCACTTTTCATTAGGAATATACACAATATCGTCCATATAGATTTTGCTTTCGCCAATAGGAATTATTTCTTTCGGAGACGAAATGTCTTCAGACTCACTCGCAGGCGTTGTAAAATGCAAAATTTTGCCTGATGATGACAGCACGGTTAAGTCTTTGCCGTTGTGCGCAACAGAGGTGTATGTAGGATTGCTTTCGTCATTATCCGTGAATGACTGTGCACCTGTAAGCGCAGCGTCTTTTGCAAAAATTATTTTATGGTCAATTTTTCTTACCAGCATATATTTATAAACCGCGCTGTTCGGCAAATATTCGCAGAATTCATATGGCTTGTTTACGTCTTTCGTTTGAGTAATTACGGTGTTTTCGCCGTCCTTTTTCACCTGCCAAATATATCCGTCCGCATACATGGCAAACTCACTGCCGCTTGTATCGTTCGGAATTGTCGCGTCTCCGATTTCCAAGTTTATTTTGTCGTCAAATACAATATTCGGCTTTACAAAAACGTGACAGTAAAAATTAACTCCGTTTTCGTCCTTTGAAAATTCGGTATTAAAATCGGTTGAGATTAAAATGT
>JALEIO010000143.1 GCA_022769845.1 Oscillospiraceae bacterium | reverse complement strand
AAAACACCTCTTAAAAATTGTATTAAAAAACCTTATATGTCTTTAGCATATCATACCATTTTAAAGCGGATAAGTCAACAATTATATTAAAAATTTGTAAAAATACTTGACTTATTCGGTGTATTATCTTATCCTTATAATGTATATGTATGTAAATTTAAAACTTATTATATAAATGAAGGTGTTTTAAATTGAAGAAAATCATAGGCTTTCTTTTGGCTTTTTTATCCTTTTCTACAATATGTTATGCGGCGCCGAGCGGCTTTGACACAATAAAGCTTGGACTGTTTTTCGGCTCAAATGCGAAAGATACGGTAAATTTGGAATGTGACGGCGGATTTTTTGTAGGCTACGAAAAGGACGGAGAATTTATTGAAACCGTGGCGGTTGACAAGCCTTCGATAAGGGTTTTTGTAAACGAATCGGGGCAGCTCGAAATTGAAGGGGTGTCAGCGTTTGAGGGCGATATGACCTTAAAAGCCGGTGCGGGACTTTTAAAAATTGAGGGAAATTTATATCGCGGAGTGTGTCAGCTTTCTTTAAAGGACGGAAAAATGACGGTTATCAATAAGCTTCCCACCGAAGAATACTTATATTCGGTGCTCGGCAAAGAGATGAGCCCCTCGTGGCCGCTTGAGGCTTTAAAAGCTCAAGCAATCTGCGCACGAAGCTATGCGGTGCGAAACTGGAATAAATTTGCTTCGTACGGATTTAATCTTTGCACCACTACCGTCAGCCAGGTTTACGGCGGTGTTGCAACCGAATCGGAAAAAACCATTGAGGCGGTTAATCAGACGAAAGGTCAGCTTTTAAAATACAACGGACAGGTTGCCGAGGCGCTTTTTTATGCGTCAAACGGCGGCTACACTGCGGACGCAAGGTATGTCTGGGGAGGTAGTGTGCCGTATCTTATCGCCAAACAGGACCCGTACGAGGTTAACGAAAAAGCCTCCTACGGAACGTGGACGACAACTCTTACGGCGGAGGATATTGCGCAAAAGCTTTTAGATCGAAATATCAATATCGGCAAAATTAAAAATGTGAAAATAACAGGCTCGGACAATCACACCGTTTATGAGGTTGAAATAATAGGCGAAAACGGCACGTACACAGTTAAAAATGATGATGTCAGAGGATTTTTCGGTCTTAAAAGTCAGTATTTTGAAATAACTGCGACAGGCGGAAATTCGGGCAGTATTGCCGAAAACTGGAGTATTTTCAAAAAAGGTGCGTATGATTATTACATAAACGGCGATTATTCGGTTTTTTCAAGCAGTCTGCCGTCAGCCGGAAGCTTTACCTTTAACGGCCGCGGTTACGGTCACAGGGTTGGAATGAGCCAGTGCGGCGCACGTGATATGGCGCTTATGGGCTTTAGCGCGTACAAAATTTTGGATTTTTACTACCCCGGAACAGTTGTGGAATAACGGCTTTTGAGATTACAGACGGTTTGAAAGATACATTTTGAAAGGAACTTTTTTATGAAAACAAGCGATTTTTATTACGATTTGCCCGAAGAATTAATCGCACAGGACCCTTTGGAGGATAGGTCTGCGTCGCGGCTTTTGGTGCTTAATAAAGAAACCGGGGAAATTGTGCATACAATTTTTAAAAACATTAAAAATTATCTTCACAAGGGCGATTGCGTTGTGCTGAACGATACAAAGGTTATCCCGGCACGGCTTATCGGCGAAAAAGAAGGCAGCGGAGGAAAAATTGAGTTTTTGCTGCTCAAAAAAATTTCGCTTGATACTTGGGAGATTATTGTAAAGCCCGGCAAAAAGGCAAGAGAGGGCGCGCGTGTGTCGTTCGGCGGCGGGCTTTTAACGGCAGAGGTAGAAAAGGTTTTGCCCGACGGCAACAGAATTGTAAAATTTTTTTATGACGGTGTGTTTGAAAATGTGCTTGACAAGCTTGGTCAAATGCCGCTTCCGCCGTATATTACGCATACCTTGAAGGACAAAAACCGCTATCAGACGGTATATGCAAAAAACAACGGCTCGGCGGCGGCGCCTACGGCAGGACTGCATTTTACAAAAGAGCTTTTGGCAGAAATAAGTAAAATGGGCGTAAGTATTGCGTACCTTACTCTTCACGTCGGACTCGGCACTTTTCGTCCCGTAAAGGTTGACGATGTGGAAAATCACGTTATGCACTCGGAATATTACAATATTGATGAAAAAAACGCCGAAATTATAAACAACGCAAAGAAAAACGGAGGCAGAATTATTTCGGTGGGCACAACGTCAACAAGGGTTTTGGAAACAGTTGCGGACGAAAGCGGATTTGTGAAGGCTAAATCGGGCGAGACTAAAATTTTTATCTATCCGCCGTATAAATACAAAATTGTGGACGCGCTGATAACAAATTTTCACCTTCCCGAGTCAACGCTTTTAATGCTGGTCAGCGCGCTTGCGGGCAAGGATAACATTGACAGGGCTTATAAACAGGCGGTTGAGATGAAATACCGATTTTTCAGCTTCGGCGACGCAATGTTTATTGAATAATGCTTTGTA
>JALEIO010000030.1 GCA_022769845.1 Oscillospiraceae bacterium | reverse complement strand
GTTACAAGAGATATGGCGCTTATCGCTGACGATGGCGTAACGGTTGGAGAAATTGAAAAAATCATCAAAAAATGCTCGGGTAAAATTCTTGAGGACGTTAAGCTTTTTGACGTTTATAAGGGCGAGCAGATTGAAAGCGGCAAAAAAAGCCTTGCATTTTCAATTATCTACCGCGCAGATGACAGAACGCTTACCGATGACGAAATTTCGTCGGTATTTGACAAAACTGTAAGACAGCTGTTTGAAAAAACAGGCGCGCAGTTAAGATAATATCTTTTAAAATTTTTAAGGAGGTAAGGAATATGGAATTTAACGAAACTATGGTGTTTAACGGCAGCTGCGACAAGCAGGCGCTTATAAGGGAAACGCTTTCCACGGTATATGAGGCGCTGAAAATAAAAGGCTACAATCCTATAAGTCAGCTTGTGGGATACATTATGTCGGGCGACCCTACCTACATCACAAGCTATAACAATGCCAGAAGCCTTATTTCAAAGCTTGAAAGAGATGAAATTTTAGAGGAGCTTTTCAAGGTTTATTTGAAAGATAAATAATTATGAAATTTGCAGAGAAAAAGACAAAAAATGCGGCGGTTACGGCAATAATTGTGTCGGCGGCAATGCTTTTGTCAAAGCTTTTCGGTATGATAAGAGACATTCTTATTGCGTATCTTTACGGCACCGAAAGCGTAAATGCGATTGCGTTTTCCACCGCTTCAAGAATTCCGCTGCTGTTTTTCGACATTGCACTCGGAACAGCTGTAACAGCGGCGTTTATACCAATTTATAACGAATTTTTGCAAAAGGGCGAAAGAAAAAAAGCACAGGATTTTTCAAACAAATTCATTACGCTTGTTTCCGTTGTCACTCTCATTATGGTGACGGTAGGAATTGCGTTTTCGGGTACGGTTGTTAAAATAATCGCAGGCGGTCTTGACGCAGAGAAGCTTAACCTTGCGTCAAGCCTTGTGAAAATACTGTTTCCCGCAATTTTTATAACCGGTATTGCATACTGCTTTGTGGGAGTTTTGCAGTCGGACGGTGAATTTGTTATTCCTGCGCTTATTTCGCTTGTGTCCAATGCGTTTTTGATTTTGTATATTATTATTTTCGGTGATAAATTCGGCATTTGGGGCATTGCGGTATCTATGCTTATAGGCTGGATTTTGCAAATTGTTATTCAAATTCCCGCGCTTATAAAAATGAAATATAAGCTGCGGCTTAAAAATCCTTTTGGGGACAGCAGCATAAAACGAGTGTGCCTTCTTGCACTGCCTATTATTGTCAGTGCATGGGTGCAGCCGATAAACGCTATGATAAACATAAATCTTGCTTCAGGCTTAAACGGCGGAGCTGCCGTGCCTGCGCTTGATTATGCAAACAAGCTTTATATAATTTTGGTAGGCGTGTTTACTTATACCATAACAAATCTTACGTTTCCGTCACTGTCGCGTTTTGCCGCGGCGGACAATACCGAAGCGTTTGCCGAAATGGTGCGAAAATCGGTTAAATATGTTATATTTATCATAACTCCCGTAATGGCAGGATTTATGCTTTTGTCAACGCCGATTATCAGTGTATTTTACGAGCGCGGCGCGTTCGGCGCTTCGTCAACGCGTCTTACATCAAGTGCGCTGTTTTTTTATTCTATGGGTATGGTCGGCTTTGGTATAAACGAGGTTATGAACAAGTCGTTTTACGCTCTTCAGGACGGAAAAACGCCTATGCGCGCGTCGGTTTTCGGAATATGCGTGAACATAGCGCTGTCGGTTACGGCGGTGGTTTTTATAAAAACAGGGCTTGAAGGCTTGGCATTTTCCGCGTCGGTTGCGGCAAATATTATAGGCTTCGGACTTCTTATACTGCTCAACAGGCGTGTAAAAAATATATTTGCAAAAGACCTTTTTGTGTCAGCGGCAAAAAGCGTGATTTCCGCTTTGACAATGTGCGCGGCGGTGATTTTTATAAATAAGCTTTTGACGTTTTCAAACAAATATCTTCAGCTTTTGGTTCCTGCGTCTTTAGGTGCGGCGGTGTACGTTTTAATGTGCGTTATCTTAAAATCCGAGGAGTTTTTCGGAATACTCAAAACGGTTATGAAAAAATTTTTAAAGGAGGCGTAAATGGTGGAAAAAAGCTTGGTTTTAGCGTTTTTAATAAATTTTTTCGATAGATTTGCCGCCTTCTTTAAAGGCAGTTTTCTTAAAAAAATTCAAGATTTTTTCGGTAATATTTTTAAAAAATCATCTGAAAAAAGCTTTTTTGTAAAATTTTTTACAACAGCGCCGACAGTTAAAAAGGCAGTTAATCAAAGTGTGATTGCAAAAATTTTAACGGCAATATGTAATTTTTTTGCAAAAATAATTAAAGCGTGCGTTAATATTTTTAAGAAATCGGCAATTTTGCAGGGAATTTTGTGGCTGTATGATAATATTTTTAACATATCGGTGCGGTATTTCGGCTTGTTTTTGCTCACCTTTGCGCTAGGGTATGAAATTATTTTTGTAAAAAACGGCGCAAATATCGAATTTTTTGCTGTTGCAGCCGCTTTTTTTGCGGCGGTTTTGATTTTAATAAATCTTTCGCTTTCGTCAATTTTTAAAAACAGCGTTTTTGTAAAAAAAATATTGCTTTATTTTAATGTTGATTTACAAAGCAATGCGAAAACCATACCTGTTACGCCGTTTCTCGGCACAGTTTTTGCTCTTTTTGGAGCGGTATGCGGTATTGTTTCGGCATATGTGCCGCCTATGTACGTTTTTGCTTTTATAATCGCGGTTTGCGGCATTATTGCCGTTATGATAAACTTTAAAACGGGTGTGTATATTGCCGCGGCGGCTTTTCCGTTTATACCCACAATGGCAGTGGTGGCGCTTTTGCTGCTTACGTTTGTTTCGTTTGTTTTAAAGCTTGCGTATGATGAAAATTTTACTTTTACAAAAACAAATCTTGACGTTTTTATTGCATTGTTTGCGCTTGTGATGTTGATTTCATCTATAACGTCGTTTGCAAGAGCAAGCAGTATTAAAATTTTTATGGTTTACGCTGTTTTTATGATGGGGTATTTTGTTGTTACAAACACTGTTACAAGCAAAAAAAGCCTTTATCTCATTTTGTCAATAATGACGATTTCAGCGCTGGGTGTTGCGCTTTACGGCGTTTATCAGTATGTTTTCGGCTTTGCGGAGGGGACAACCTGGATTGACACCGAAATGTTCACCGACATAGAAACGCGGGTTGTTTCAACCTTTGAAAATCCTAATGTTTTGGGTGAATATCTTCTTTTGATGATTCCTGTTGTGTGTGCATTTGTATGGAGCGCGCCTAAAATCGGCAACAGATTTATAAATTTTGTGCCGCTTGCGGTTTTGGGGTTGTGTATGATTTTCACCTATTCGCGCGGAAACTGGCTCGGTCTTATTGCAGCGGCAATAATTTTTGTTTCGTTTTATGACAGAAAATTTATTTGGTTTGGAATAATACTTGCAATTTTATCTCCGCTTTTTATGCCGCACAGCATTGTAAACAGATTTCTTTCAATCGGCGATGTTTCGGACACATCTACATCTTACCGAGTTTATATTTGGTTTGGAACAATAAAAATGCTTAAAGACTATTGGTTCTGCGGAATAGGTCCGGGTACCGAGGCGTTTAATATGATTTATCCGCGTTATGCCTATGCTTCGATAGTTGCGCCTCATTCGCACAATTTGTATTTGCAGATTATTGCAGAAAACGGAATTTTGGGAATTTTGGTATTTTTGATAATGATAATAGTTCTCTTTAAAGATACGATTTCGGCTGTCACCGGCGCAAAAAAAGGCTATGCAAAGGCGGTATGCGCAGCTCTTATGGCCGGTATGGCAGGTTATCTTGTGCAGGGCGCGTTTGACAATGTCTGGTATAACAACCGCATTGTTATGATGTTTTTTATGTTTCTTGCGCTTGCCGAAAGTGCAGTGCTTATTTTGCGAAGGGAGGAAGGCAATGATTAAGGTTGTAAACGTCACCTCCGACGCAAATATCGGCGGTGCGGGAAAGTGTATTTTGACATTTTTGCGCCATTATGATAAAAGCAAATTTGACGTAAGCGTTGTAGTTCCGACAAACAGTTTGCTTATTCCGGAAATAAAAAGATTAGGCGGAAAAGTTATTGAAGTTGACGGAATATGTGACAAATCGCTTGACATAAACGGAATAAAAAAGCTTAAAAAGCTGTTTGATAAGCTCAAACCTGATATAGTTCATGCCCACGCGGCTATGAGTGCGAGAATTGCCGCTTATCTTTCGGGTGCTAAAATAATATACACGCGCCACAGCGTCTTTGAGCCGTCAAAGACTATTTCAAAGGGTATCGGAAAAATTATTAACGGTGCGGTGAACAACATTTTTTCCGACAGAATTATTGCGGTTGCAGAGGCGGCAAAGGATAATCTTATAAAAACGGGCGTGCCCGAAAAAAAGATTGTTGTAATTAAAAACGGCGTTGACGCACTTAACCGATACGATGATGAAAAAATAAAACAAATTAAGTCGGAATACGGATTAAACGATGAATTTGTTCTTACCATTGCGGCGCGTTTAACGCTTGTTAAGGGTCACAAATATATTCTTGCAGCTGCAAAAATGCTTGCGGACGACAACAAAAATTTCAAGCTTATCATCGCCGGAACTGGCGAATATGAGGACGAAATTAAAAAGAAAATATCGGATCTTATGCTTGAGGATAAAGTGATTATGGCAGGCTTTGTAAATGATGTTGAAGCGCTTAACAACATTACAGATTTAAACCTTAATTTTTCGTTCGGCACAGAGGCAACAAGTCTTTCACTGCTTGAGGGTATGAGCCTTGGTATTCCTGCCGTGGTAAGTGATTTTGGTGGAAATCCGGGAGTTATAAGGGATAATATAAACGGTTTTTTGGTTCCGAGTAAGGATTATAAGGCGCTTTACGAAAAAATAAAGCTTATTATGGAAAATAAAGTGCTTTACAACCGTTTGTCAGACGGAAGCAAAAGAGTTTTTAATGAGGAATTTACAGCCGATAAAGTAACAAAGCGTATTGAAAACGTTTATGACGAGGTTTTTGCGCAGAAGGAGAAAAGAAAATGAAGAAAAAAATAAGCTTAATTGATATACTTATAATTTTGGTGATTGCGCTGTGCCTTGTGTTTGTTGTAAAATATTTTTCAACAAATTCAAAAAAGGCGTACAACGTTCCCGAGGTTTCTTATGTTGTGGAATTAAAATCTCTTGATGAAAAAAATCTTGACGTTTTTAAGGTTGGGGACAAGATTATTGACGGTGTTAAGGGCGGATACCTTGGCAATGTGACAAAAGTTGAAATTAAGGATAACGTTGAAACGCGTGAAGATACCGAAAACGGCAGATTTATACAGTCGTCGTTTGAAAACCGAAAGGACGTTTATCTTACAATTTCGGGCGTGCCTACAACCTATACTGATGACGAAATTCTTTTTGCAACGCAGGAAATCAAAATCGGCAAGCAGCTCCATATGAAGTCGAAAAATTATGTGGGGCACGGATATATCATTTCGGTAATTGACGAAAAATAAGAAAGGCGGACGAAAAATGATAATTGACGAAAAAGGAAAGCTTTTTGGAAAAATTAATATTATAGACCTTGCGGCGATTGTTATAATAATAGTGTCGGTTGCCGCCATTTGTTTTAAATTCGGATTTTCGGCTCACAAAAACGTAGGGTCGGCAAATGATGAAATTACCTATGTTATGAAGGTTAAGGCAATCCGCGATACCTCGGCTGACGCGCTTAAAATAGGTGACAAGCTTACTGAGAAAACCACAAAAAAGAAAATCGGCGAAATTATTGACAAGAGGGTTGAAACGGCAAAGGAAGTTGTTAACAAGGCAGACGGAACCCTTACGCGCGAGGTTGAAATTCCCGGCAGATACGACGTTTATATTACTGTTAAGGGAAACGGTATTGTAAACGATACAGGTTATTTTCTTGACGGAGCTTATCAGCTTGGAACGTTTTCGTCGGTTGTTTTTTCAAGCAAATACATTGAAACAACGGGAACTGTAATTGAAATAAAATAAAATTTAAGGGTGGGTGCAATGATTAAAAAAATTATATCAATTTTTATGGCGGCAATTGTTGTGACATCTTTTGGCGCATATGCAAAAAACGCAGTTGATTCACTTATCGGAAGCAATGCGCAGTATATTATTCTTGCAACTATTACAAATGTTTCGGACAATATGTTTGAACTTACAAAAGGCTACGGAATAAAGCACCCGGAAAATAACGCTCTCCCGGATACGTTTAGTGTTAAAAAGTTTAAATACGGCTACTGCGTTGAGCATGCCGATAATTATAACAATCCCCAAATGGGAGATAATATCATAGTGGCGATTGACTATGCAAACGGCGCTTATCACGTCAGCTCCGACGCTTTTATGGTGGACAATGTTTCATCCAGCGCAAAGGTGAAAATTCCGGAGGAGCTTAAAAATTACGATTGTATGAACGAGCTGCTTGCGCTCGGATATTACATACATTCGGACGGCGCGCGCAGAGAGTACGAGTATTCAGGCAGCTCGGTTTATGCGATTGACAGCGGCGGCGAAAAATTTGAAATAAATAAGCGTATGGATGATTATGTAGTGTTTTTTAACAAAAACAAAGTTGACCTTACTGATAAACCGCCTATTCCTGAAAGTCAGAACAATGTTTCGCGCACAATTATTTTGTTTCTTGCGTGCGGCATGGTTTTCGGAATTTTGTGCGTTATATCCGCAAATTACATTTTAAATCGAAAGGACGGCTGATTTTGTGATTTTTGAGGAAAAGACCACTTCTACAAAGCATATATTCAAAGGCAGAATTATTGATGTCAGCGTAGACACAGTACTGCTTCCTGATGGTAAAGTGGCAACGAGAGAATTGGTGAAACATCCCGGCGGCGTGTGCATAGTGGCGTATGATGACGGATTTATATATCTTGTAAAGCAGTACAGAAAACCGTATGACAGTGTGGTTACCGAGCTTCCCGCGGGCAAGCTTGAATACGGAGAGGACCCGCTTGAATGCGGAAAGCGTGAGCTTTTGGAAGAGGTTGGAATGACTGCCGCAAATTTTATCAGTCTCGGAAAGTTTTATTCGTCGCCGGGATTTTGCAGCGAAACAATTTATGCGTATCTTGCAACAGACCTTAAAAAAGTAGGGCAAAAGCTTGACGAGGACGAATATCTCGATGTTATGAAGGTTAAATTTTCAGATGCCGTTGATATGGTTATGAAGGGCGAAATTTGCGATGGAAAGTCTGTTTCTGCCATACTTAAGGCGGACAGAATTTTGAATAAAATGTGAAATAAAAGATTGATTAAAACGGAGTGATGAAAAACCACTCCGTTTTTTATAACATAGGAAATTGCGCGCGAGAAGTGCGCAATCAGCTTGTTTCAAAAAAGCGTACCATTCTGCCCCAAAGATTGGGGGTTAGTGGGTTGATGTGTTAAAAACGCTTTTTATTACAAACAGTATTTTTCTGAATAGTTTCCGTACATTCTGTCAAAATCGGAGTTGTTGTTTTTAAGATGCTTTAATGACGCGTGCAGATTCATATTATGCTCTGCTGCGTCAATTACACACACTGCAATGTTTGAGCAATGGTCAGCGCTGCGTTCAAGGTTAGTGAGCAAATCCGCCCACACAAAGCCCGCCTCAATAGAGCATTTTCCGTCTTTAAGGCGCACGATATGTCTATCGCGCATTGTTAATTTTAAGTTATCGATAACCTGTTCAAGCGGTTCAACATTTTTTGCGGTTTGCAAGTCGTTTTTTACAAACGCTGTATATGCCAATGTCAAAATTTCCGACACGGCACCGCAAAGTGTTGAAAGCTCCTTTTGAGCACTGCTCGTAAACTTTATCTTTTTGTTATTTAATTCCTCTGCCGACTCCACAATATTAACGCTGTGGTCGGAAATTCTTTCAAAATCGCCGATAACCTTCAAAAGCTTGGAAACTGTACTGCTGTCACTGTCGCTTATTTGATGACCGCTTAATTTAACAAGATATGTACCTAAAATATCCTCATAATGGTCCGCTTTTTTTTCATATTTTCTGATTTCCTCGGCGGTTTGCACATCATATTTAACAAGAAGATTGAGGCTTTTTTTAAGTGCCAAAATTGAAATTTTTGCCATTTCGCACACAAGAGAGTTGCATCTGTCGAGCGCAATGGGCGGTGTTGCCAAAAGGCGTCCGTCCAATTCTTCTACAGTATCTTCTTTTTTTGAGTCGGGAACAAGCTTTATTGCAAGCTTTTCAAGCATTGATGACATGGGCAGAAGAAGCACTGTGCAGGCTATATTGAACACCGAATGTGAAATTGCTATTCCAAGGAGAGTTGCGGGTTTTCCAAGTATTGCAGGCTTAAGCAATGCAGAAACTATGCTGAATACAGAAAGCCAAATAACTGCCCCGATAACGTTAAATGACAAATGCACTATTGCCGCGCGTTTTGCGTTTTTATTTGTGCCGAATGATGATAAAATTGCCGTTATGCAGGTGCCGATGTTTTGCCCCATAATGATGGGAACGGCAGATGCATAAGTTACCTGACCCGTAACTGAGAGAGCCTGTAAAATGCCCACCGAAGCCGAGCTTGACTGTATAATTGCAGTAAGAACTGCGCCTGACAAAACGCCTAAAATCGGGTTTTTAAACAGTATAAACATTTGCTGAAAAGCGGGAACTTCTTTAAGCCCCGATACCGCGTTTGTCATTGTGTTCATACCGAACATAAGCGTTGCAAAGCCGAGAAGAATAGTTCCGGTATCTCTTTTTTTGCTTGTTTTGCCCATCATTAAAAGAAAAATGCCTATAAGCGCAAGAATAGGGGTGAACGATTTAGGGTTTAAAAGCTGAATAAAAAAATTATCGCTTGAAATGCCGCCGAGACTTAAAATCCACGCGGTTACCGTTGTGCCGATATTTGCACCCATTATAACTCCGATTGATTGTTTAAGCGTCATAATTCCGGAGTTTACAAAGCCCACTACCATAACGGTTGTTGCGGACGAGCTTTGAATAATGCTTGTTACACCAAGACCGGTTAAAAACCCCGTCATTTTGTTTTTTGTAAGCTTTTTGAGAATAATTTTGAGACTTCCGCCTGCTCGGCGCTCCAATGCGTCACCCATTACACTCATACCGAAAAGAAAAAGGCACAGACCGCCGATTAGTGTCAATACGTCAAAAATGCTCATTTCTACACCTCACAGTTTAATTTACTGTAAAATATTTTATCATAAATTAAGCAAAGATGCAGTAAAAAATGACGGCAGATTTAAACTTCTGCCGTCATAATTAGTGTCTACTTAACAAATGGTTTTGCGAAACCATTTTTGTGAAATTTACAATTTCACACCTAAAAACAGAAATGCTATTTTTAGGTTCACGACATTGATTGACTGACTGTTTGTGTCGGCTGTCGTCTCCCGACAGCCGACACAAAGTGCAAGGTTTTTGACAAAACAGCACAAAAACCTTGCACCTGAACAATTCTGAAATGCTTGCAAACCCGCTATGCGGCTGCGTTTCAGAATTGTTCAGCAGCCATTAATTAATGTTTTTCGTTCCATTCGTCTAAAAGCTTTAAACCGTCTTTTTCGCCTGCAAGAAAGAGAATATCATTTTTCTTGAAAACATAGTCGGGTTTAATATGATTAATAACCCCGCTCGAATTTTCTATTGCAATGATATTAAGGCCAAACCGTGAGCGGAAATTCATTTCATACACTGTCTTTCCGACTGCGCTTTCCGGTATAAACAGCTTTGATATGCTGATTTTTTCGCTTAAACGCACATAGTCCAGCACCCGTGAATTTTCAAGACTGTTTGCAAGGCGCACTGCCATATCTTTTTCGGGATATACCACCTCGGCGCCGAGTTTTTTGAGTATTTCGCCGTGTTCGGAGCTTTTTGCCTTTGCAATTACGCGCTTTATTCCCATTCCCACAAGTGTGAGAGTTGTTAAAATGGAAGTGTCAATGTGCTCGCCAATGCACACCACTGCAACATCGCAGTTTTGTATGCCGGCTTCGCAAAGTGTTTTCTTATCGAGTGAGTGCACTACAAAAGCGTTTTCGGTGTAATCGCGCATTTCGCGCACCTTTTCTTCGTCCTTGTCAATTGCAACAAGCTCTGCGCCCGACGCTGCAAGTTCAAGCGCAAGCGCATAGCCGAATCTGCCCAAACCTATAATTGCATATGTTGTTTTTTCAGTTTTATGTTTAAACATTTTTATCCTCCGTTTTTATCCTACCGAAATATTCCCGTCCGGAAAGCTTACGCGGTCGCCTCTTGAAAAATGCCAAAGTGTTGCAACGGTAAGCGGCCCGATTCTGCCGATATACATAATAAATATCGAAAGAAGCTTGCTGCCGACACAAAGAGTTGGTGTAATTCCCGTTGAAAGACCTACTGTGCCAAACGCGCTTGTAACTTCAAAAAGAACGTCGTCGAACGCAATATTCGGTTCAAAAATCATCATAATATACGCTCCTAAAATTATAACGCCAATTGCCAGAAGTGTTATAACTGCCGCTTTTCTAAAGGCGTCCTTCGGCACGGAATAGCGAAAAGCTTTTTCGGTTTCGTTCGTCGCCGCGGATTTTATTGCGCATAAAAGAACAAAAAAAGTGCTTGTTTTAATTCCGCCGCCGGTAGAGCCTGGGGATGCACCGATGAACATTAAAACCGACAGAACAAGAAGGCCGGGACGCGTAAATTTGCCGATAGGGTAGGTGGCAAACCCTGCTGTTCGAGCAGACACGCTGGTAAAAAACGAGCCGAGCCAGCTTATATTTTCGGTAAACTTTATAAGAAGCGCACCCAAAAGAATAAGCACAATGCTTACCGAAAGAACAACCTTTGAATGCATTGAAAGCTTTTTTAGGCAAAATCGGGTTTTCCACATATCATACATAACAAGAAAGCCGATGCCGCCAAAAAATATAAGTATACAGGTTACTGCGTTTAAAAAGTAATTATTTTGATACGGTATTAAGCTCTGATAATTTCCGAGTATGTCAAAGCCCGAATTGTTAAATGCGGCTATCGAGTGAAAGATGCTTATTTTCAACGCGTCAGATACGGGATAATCTTTTAAAAATACAAGAAAGCTTAATATTGCTCCCAAAACTTCAAAAAAAATCGTCACAATAAAAATTCGGCGAATAAGTTTTATGAGACCACTGCCGCTGTCGGTGTTAAGCGTCTCTCTTATAAGCGTTCTTCCTTTTATGCTAACCTTTTTACCGAATACAAGAATTATTCCCACGCCCATGGTGGTTACCCCGAGACCGCCGAACTGAATAAGCATTGCAACAAAAAACTGCCCGAGCGTTGTGAATGTATCGCCCACGTCAACAGAAATAAGCCCTGTTACGCAAACGGCGCTTGCAGAGGTGTAAAGCGCGTCAATATATTTTAGATTAACACCGTCTTTTATGCTGCACGGAAGGCTTAAAAGAATCGAACCGATTAAAATAAGCGATGCAAATCCAAGTGAAATAATTCTTGCGGGAGACTGCTTTTTTATTAGGTTAATCATTTTCATTCCCTCTGTCGTTTTGCTCGCACATTCGGTATCCTACGCCGAGCTCGTTGACAATGTAATTTTTTTTGCCCGGTTTTGCTCCGAATTTTTTGCGGATATTTGCCATATTAACCTGAAGTCTTTTGGTACTGCCCAAATCGTTGTAACCCCAGATTGCCTTTATTATAAACGAATATGTTAACACCTTTCCCGAATGTTCGGACAAAAGCGCAATAATATTATATTCTGTTTGCGTAAGCTTGATTTCAGCTTCGTCAATAAAAACGCGTCGCGCGTCATAGTCGATTACAAGTCCGTCCGATTTAAATTTTCCTCCGGGCAAAAGACCGTTATCGGAACTGTGACGGGTGCTGCGCAGAACGGTTCGCACACGAGCTACCAGCTCCGCAGAACCGAAAGGCTTGGTTACATAATCATTCGCGCCCAAATCAAGTGCCTTAACCTTTTCGGCTTCCTCTGTCCGCGCTGACAAAACTATAATCGGCGTAAACGAGTTTTTGCGTATTTCGCGCAAAAGACACATTCCGTCTGTATCGGGAAGCCCCAAATCAAGAATAATCAAATCGGGACGGTGAGTATCATATATTATTTTTCCGTCGGCAGCCGTTTTTGCCGATAATGCTTTATAGCCGTTTGCCTCCATCAGCGCCGATACAAGATTGTTTATATTTTTTTCATCTTCTATAACGAGGATTTTATATTTATTGCTCATCTTCCGAATCCTCCATATCCAAAGTAAAGCAAAAAAGCGCTCCGCCGCCCTTAACATTTTCTGCCTTAATTTCGCCGCCGTGAGCTTTTATTATTGTTGCACATACCGACAGACCAATTCCGGCATTGTTTTTTGTTTTGTCGGAAATCAAGGTGCCGTTTGCATAGCAGCCGGTAAAGAGGTTTTTTATGCGGTCGGGCGAAATTCCGCAGCCATTGTCCTGCACTTTAAAAATTGCTTTTTCCGATTTTATTAAAACTGTGAGCGAAAGCTTGGTCATACCCTCCGCGTGCTCAACGGCATTTTCCAAAATGTTTATAAGAACCTGCTCAATCAGCACTGCGTCCATAGGGATTATTACAAAATCATCGGGAATGTTTATTGTAACCTCGGTGTCGGGGTAGCGCTTGTTAAATTTTAGAAGCACCGAGTCTATAAGCTCGTCCAGCGCAGTCGGAGTTTTTATGATGTTAACGTTGCCGCTGTCCAGTCTTGTTATGGAAAGAAGGTTTTCTACCATTCGCGACAGCCATTGAGCGTCTTGACATATGCTTTCGAGCATTTTTGTCTGCTGCTTATCGGTAAAGCTGTTTTTGCTTTCAATAAGCGCCGAGCTTGAGCCGTAAATTGTGGTGAGCGGTGTCCGAAGGTCGTGTGATATTGCCCGAAGAAGATTTGCCCTCATTCGTTCTTTTTCGCTTTCCGCCTTTATAGCCTCCTGCTTTTTCAGCTTTGCCGTAAGAGTGCAGGTCATAAGCGTAATTATAATTAAAATTACCGCCGAAACAAGATTTTCGGGAATTGTGAAATTAACTTTAAAAAACGGAAATGTAAAGGCAAAATTTACTGCCCAGACACTTAAAATTGCCGATATAATTCCGTATGTATATCCGTCGGTTATGACTGATGTTATAA
Source organism: Oscillospiraceae bacterium (assembly GCA_022769845.1). GTDB lineage: Bacteria > Bacillota > Clostridia > UMGS1810 > UMGS1810 > Qingrenia. The sequence continues at coordinate 2,540 of JALEIO010000030.1, read as the reverse complement.
ACGTTCCCAGTACGAAAACTGCGGGAATAAGCTCTCCTGTTTTAAAGAATTTTTGTATAATAAGGCACAATGCAAAGCAGACGCAGATTATTGCGACTGTTATAAGAATATTTTTAATAACCCGATAAGATTTTTGCATATAATTTACACTCCTTTATGACATTATACATAAGAAGCGGCAAAGACGGGGTTAATTTTCTGATTTTTTCACTTTTTTGACACTGTATTTTTTCTTGTATGCGTCGTAAAGATTGTCGAATGCAAAGTTGTCGTGCTTTATATTATGGAGATATTCGTGAGCCTCAATACCTTCTTTTTCTGATTGTATAAGGCTTATTGCAATGTTTGAGCAGTGGTCTGCAATACGCTCAAAATTAGTGATTATATCAGAAAATACAAAACCCATATTTGTGGTGCATTCTCCGCGCTGAAGCCTTTCAATGTGATTTGACTTAAGCGTAAGCTTAAGCTTGTCCACCACCTGCTCAAGCGGCTCAACCCTTGTTGCAAGCTCGATATCTTTTTCTTCAAAGGCATGAACGGCAAGGTCTACGATATCCTTAACCGCGGATGACATAACTTCAACTTCTTTTTTTGCGTCTTCTGAAAATATGATGTTCTTATCTTTAATTTCCATAGCCGTCTGCATAATGTTTAAGGCGTGGTCGCCCATTCTTTCAAAATCGCCTATGCAATGCAGGAGCTCGGTAGCCTCCTTGCTTTCTGCGTGGTTTAAATTTTTACTGCTTAATTCAACGAGATAGGTTCCGATTTTATCCTCATATTTGTCAATGCTTTTTTCTGCTTTTGCAATATATGCTGCCACTGCACCGTCATATTCGTTAAGAAGTCCGATAGACTTGTTTATTGATTCTTTTGCCAAATCCGCCATTTGATAAACATATTCCTGACAGTGCTTTAATGCAAACGCGGGTGAAGAAAGAAAACGCTCGTCCAGAATTGAAAAATTGTTTTCTTCATCATCGCCTTTTGATTTTACCGACGCGATGGAGAGCTTTTCAATGCCATTGCAGAACGGCATTAAAATTACTGTTGAAAAAACATTGAAGGCCGTGTGCATAACTGCAATCGAAAGAGCGCTGACCCGCATTTTCATAAACGGAAAGCCTACAAACATATTTATTGTGTAGAATAAAACGGAAAATACGATAACGCCAATCATTTTTATATAAACGCACGAAACCGCCACGCGCTTTGAGCCGGTATTGCCGTTGATTGCCGATAAAACAGGGGTGATGGTTGTACCGATATTCTGCCCGAGAATAATTGGAATAGCGGTGGAAAAAGGAATTGAGCCGGTAAGAGAGAGTGCCTGCAAAATACCGACAGAAGCCGAACTTGACTGTATAATGGCGGTGAGCGCGGTGCCTGCCAAAATGCCCATTACAGGGTTGGAAAACATTATAAGCGCCCGCGAAAATGCCGGACTGTCCTTAAGTCCGTCCATAGAAGCGCTCATTGTTTCCATTCCGAACATTAAAATTGCAAATCCGACCAAAATTTCTCCGATATTTTTCTTTTTGTTGTTGTCTGCCGACATTGTCATTATAACGCCGATTACTGCAAGAATAGGCGTAAATGAGGAGGGTTTTAAAATTTTTATCCAAAAGCTTTCTCCGCTTATGCCCGAAAGGCTTAAAATCCACGCTGTAATGGTTGTGCCGATATTTGCGCCCATTATTATGCTTATAGTCTGTGAAAGCTTCATTATTCCCGAGTTTACAAATCCGACCAGCATAACGGTGGTTGCAGAGGAGCTTTGTATAAGTGCCGTTACCGCCAGACCAAGCAAAAAGCCTTTAGTTCTGCTTGATGTGAGACGTTCAAGAATGTTTTCAAGCCGTCCTCCCGACAGCTTTTTTAAGCCGTCGCCCATTGAATCCATTCCGTAAAGAAACAGCGCCAGTCCGCCTGCAAGTGTCAATATCGAAAAAATATCCATATCGTTCTCCTAATGTTTTAATATTTTAGCATACATTTATATTATAACAGTAATATTTTCAAATGTCTACATTTTTTTCCTCAAAGTAATTTTATTATTGGCTTTTGCATTATAAAATATTGACAAGGCGGTGATTTTTTTGATAAAATGAATAAAAATAAGATATGAATTAAGGAAGTTTTTATGATGAAGGAAAATTCAAACTGCGAAAATTGTATGAATTTTGTTTATGATGAAGATTATGACGAGTATGTGTGTATTGCAAATATAGACGAGGATGAATATTCCCGATTTATATCGGGCAGCCGTTGTCCGTATTTTAGGTTTGGAGACGATTATACAATAGTAAAAAAACAGATGTAAAAAGCGTTTTTAACACATCAACCCCAAATCTTGGTGGCAGAGTGCTACGCTTGTTTGAAACAAGCTGATTACGTGAGACAACCCCGGATTTTGTGTAAAGTCTTTACGAAGCCTCCAAGATGATATATAATAAAAATATCATTTTGGAGGTTTTTAATATGCCAAGGTACAAATTAAGTCCCGAAGAACGGGCAGCTGAACAAGAACGCAAAGA
>JALEIO010000024.1 GCA_022769845.1 Oscillospiraceae bacterium | reverse complement strand
AACGGTTGAGCCTGTTGCCTTAAATGTGTAGGAATTTGCGTCTATTGTTGCCGCAACCGCATCATAAACAACGTTTGTCATCTGGCTTGACAAAAATCTTTCCCAAATAAGCTTGTAAAGCTTAAACTGGTCGTTTGAAAGATTTTCTTTTATTTTAATCGGCGAAAGGTCAAGCGATGTCGGGCGGATTGCCTCGTGTGCGTCCTGCGCGTCCTTTTTTGTTTTGTAAATTCTAGGAGTAGGGGTGATATAAGCATCGCCGTAAGTGTTTTTAATATAGCTGCGCGCCTGTAATTGAAATTCGGAGGAAATTCGAAGCGAGTCGGTTCGCATATAGGTTATAAGCCCAATCGTGCCCTTGCCGGTGATGTTAATTCCTTCGTAAAGCTGCTGTGCCGCCTGCATGGTGCGTTTTGTGGTAAAGCCGAGTTTTCGCGCCGCCTCCTGCTGCATTGTGCTTGTTGTAAATGGGGGTGCGGGCGATTTTTGCTTAACCGATTCTTTAACGTCCGAAACGGTATAGGAAGCACCCTCAAGACCTTTTAACACCTTGTTTGTGTCTTCCTCGGTTTTAAGGTCGCATTTTTTGCCGTTTATGCCGTAGAATTTTGCGGCAAACGATTTTTTGTCTTTCAAAAGATGTGCGTCGAGTGTCCAGTATTCTTCGGGGATAAAATCTTTTATTTCGTTTTCTCTGTCGCACACAAGCCGAGTTGCGACCGACTGCACTCTGCCGGCACTTAACCCTTTTTTTACCTTTTTCCATAAAAGAGGGCTTATTTTGTAGCCGACAATTCGGTCAAGTACGCGTCTTGTCTGTTGTGCGTCTACCAAATTTATGTTGATTTCACGCGGTTTTTTAATAGATTCGGTAACCGCTGTTTTTGTTATTTCGTTAAATGTAATACGGCATTTTTCGTGCGTGTCGATGCCAAGAATGTGCGCAAGATGCCACGAAATAGCCTCTCCTTCGCGGTCAGGGTCGGTTGCGAGATACACTTTTGATACCGATTTTGCTTCTTTTTTTAGTGAGTTTACAAGCTCTGCCTTTCCTCTTATTGTAATGTATTTCGGCTCATAATTGTTTTCGGGGTCAATGCCAAGCTTGCTTTTCGGAAGGTCTATTAAGTGACCCATACTTGCCATAACCTTATAATCCTTGCCGAGATACTTTTTTATTGTTCCTGCCTTTGCAGGCGACTCAACAATAACCAATTTGCCTTTTTTTGTTTCTTTTGAAGAAGTTGATTTTGCCATTAAATCATAAACCTCCGTAAATTTTTTATATTTAAAGTGTTATATTTAATAAAAATATTATACTGACAATTCATATATACTGCCGGCGCTTGAAAATATTTTTCCGTTCATTTCGAGCATTAAAAGCGCGCTCGAAAGATTGGCAATGTCAAGGTGTGTCAATTCGGCTATTTTATCTATGTGCAGCGGACCGTTTTCCAATGCTGAAATAATCTTTTCTTCCGGTGATGTCGGCTCTGTTTTTTCGTTTTGAATAGTGTCGGTGTAAGTTTTTGAATTTTCAAACACATCGGCGTCTTTTGTGTTTTCATCTGCTGCCTGCTGAAGCTTTTCTTCATATTTTGCCAAATACATATTAAGTATATCGTCAGCTGTTGTCAAAACATACGCACCGTCTTTTATAAGCTGATTTGTGCCTTTTGAATTAAGACTGTTTATATTGCCCGGAACTGCAAAAACATCTCTGCTTGAATCGTTAGCAAGACGCGCCGTTATAAGCGAGCCGCTTCTGAATGTTGCTTCAATAACCGCAGTGCCGTGGCAAATGCCGCTGATTATTCGGTTGCGCTCGGGAAAATGATGCTTTAAAGGTTCGGCGTTGGGCGGATATTCTGTTATAACCATACCCGTTTCCATTATCCTTTTCATAAGATACGCATTTGACGCGGGATAAACTCTGTTAATTCCGCAGCCGAGCACCGCAACTGTGGGCATATGAGCGTCCAGCGCACCGAGATGAGCCGCCGAGTCTATACCGTCCGCCATACCGCTGACAATAAGAATACCGCCTTTTGCGGCGTCGCACGATATTGAGCGTGCAACGTTAATTCCGTACGGAGAAGCCTTTCTTGACCCTACAACCGCTACGCAGATATAATCATTTAAATTGATAAACTTTTTGCCTCTGCAATAAAGAACATACGGATAATCGTGCGTTTGCTTCAAAAGGTAAGGATATTCCTCCATATCCGATGTGATAATTTTAACATTATGTTCGTGAAGTGTTTTAATAAAGTTGGCGATACCGTCAATTCTTTTATCGCCAAGTCTGCTTTTTTCGGTGGGCGACAACCTGAATTGATTAAAGCTTTCATACGGCGCGTCATAGATATTGTCGATGGTCTTAAAAACCTCGTCAAGCATAACCTTTATTTTAGCGCGGCTTATCCCGCATTTAACCGTAAGCCATAACCATTTTTCAAGATTTGTCATTTTTATCACCCCGAAATTATGTTTAAAAATCGCAAATAAAATTCTTCACTATTTTATACACTACAATAAAATTTATGATTTGTAAAGAGTTTTTTTAAAAAAGTTTTTTCTTTATATATAAAAGAACTATGAATAACGAGGCTGAAAATCTCGAAAAACGCCAAATTTATTGTGAAAAATTACCAAAAAATAATGTGTGAAAAATTATTTTTGTGCATTTTCGACATAAAATCGGCGAAATTTTGGTTATAATATTTTTTTGCTTTTAAAGGAAATAAACATATAAAAATAGAAATATAATGTTAAAGATAAATTTTTTATAAGGAGGAAAGGTAAATGTTTGACTATGAAACCAAAAATTTGAGAAATGTTTGCTTAATTTCGCACGGCAACGCCGGTAAGACGTCGCTTTGCGAGGCCTTGCTGTATAAGGCTAAAGCGACGGACAGACTGGGAAAAGTGCTTGACGGAAACACTGTATCGGACTATGACGCAGAGGAAATCAAAAGAAAAATTTCTATTAACACTACAATCGAACCGCTCGAATGGAAGGGCGTTAAAATCAATATTATTGACACGCCGGGATATTTTGATTTTGTAGGAGAACAGATAGAAGGTGTCGAAGCGGCGGACAACGCGGTTATTATGGTAAGCGGAAAATCGGGCGTAAGCGCCGGAACCGAGAGGTCGTGGGATTTTGCGCAGGAAAGAAAAATGCCCGTTATGTTTTTTATAAACAAGCTTGACGACCATAAAGCAAACTATCAGAAGGTTTTGGGCGAGCTTAAAGATAATTTCGGAAAATCTGTCGCACCGTGCCTTTTCCCGATAAAAGACGGTGACGATTTTATAGGATTTATAGATATCGTTTCAATGCAGGAAAAAATGTTTAATAAAGACGGCAGTATTACATACGAAGAAATTCCCGACAATATGAAGGAAACCGCGCAGCAAAACCGCGATATGCTTATGGAGGCTGTGGCTGAAGTAAGCGATGAATTTATGGAAAAATATTTTGACGGCGGCGAATTTACCGACGACGAAATTACATATGCTTTAAAGCACGGCGTAAAAGAGGGGACATTTGTTCCTGTTTTGTGCGGCTCTGTGCTAAAGGGCATCGGCGTTGAAATTCTTTTGGATTATATGCGCAAATATTTCTGCAATCCTTCGGAAGCGGGCGAGGTAATCGGCGAAAATCCAAAAAGCGGGGATACTGTTGAAATTAGTGCTGACCGCGATAAACCTCTTTGCGCAAAGGTTTTTAAAACTATTGTTGACCCGTATATCGGAAAAATGTCGTTTATAAAGGTTATGTCGGGAACACTTTGCGCCGACAGTACAGTATATAATTCGAGCAAGGGCGAAAATGAAAAAATAGCAAAACTTTTTGTTCTGCGCGGTAAAAAGCAGATTGATGTTCCAAAGCTTTATGCAGGCGATATAGGTGCTACAACAAAGCTTTTGTATACCGAAACCGCCGACACCCTCTGCTCGGTAAAAGAGCCGGTATTGCTTGAG
>JALEIO010000013.1 GCA_022769845.1 Oscillospiraceae bacterium | reverse complement strand
AAAATCCAAACGCAAATGCCTTGGGATATGAAATGCTCGGTAATCAGAAATTACATATCTTAACGCAAGCACCCGGTTCGGAGGGGTTAGCATGAAAAAAGATGGCAAATACCGATTTTCCCTGCAATTCAGCTCAGATACTCCTGAAAATATGCAAATCGGAGAACTGCTTGAAAGACTGGGAAACAAAAAAAGCCGCGTGATCATCAGTGCTTTGACGGAATATTTGCAAAAACATCCTCAGTTATCATAAGAAAGCTGTAAAATAGAAATCAGAGCAACAGGCTATGATTGGGAAAAGGTTGAAGAATTTATTCGTAAGTTAATAGATGAAAAGCTATCTTCCGCACATATTTCTAATGAAATCGGAACGGAGAGTGAGAAAATAGACAAGGAAAGCTTGGAGGAAGATGTTGCAAAAATGCTTGAAAATATAAATTTGTTTTAACGCTTAATAGATAAGCCTACTGCACTGTCGGTAGGCTTATCTGTCTTTTTGTGTAACGAAAAAATACCTCCTATGGTTTTTATTATACCATAGGAGGCTCTTTTTTTCTATTGTCCATTTTTACTGGACCTGTTCAAACTTCCAAACCCTCTTGTTGTATAAAGAAATACCCCCGTTTTACGGGGGATATTTATTGTGTAACTAAACCCGTGAACAACGCATTAAAGCTGTTCACACTCTTTTTAATTTATGAAATTATTCTTCTGTTGTTTCGGTTGCTTCAACTGCTTCTTCTTTTTCAGCTTCAACTGCTTCTTCTTTAGCAGCGTCCTCTGCAACAATTTCTGCCTCTTCAGCTTTTTGAGCCTCTTCAATAATTGCTCGTATGCTTAAGCCGATTTTCTTGTTTTCAAAATCAAGTTCAACAACTCGTGCGGTAACGTGCTGACCAACCGAGAGCTCGTCCTCAACCTTGCCTATACGCTTTGCCGCAACCTGTGAAATATGAATTAAACCGTCAACACCGGGATAAATTTCAGCAAATGCGCCGAACGGAACAATTCTTACAATCTTGCAGTCAATATCCTTGCCGACTTCAAGCTCTGCTTTAGCCTTTTCCCAAGGATTGTCGCAAGCCTTTTTATAACCGAGCGAAACCTTGCCTGTTTCTTTGTTAAAGTCTATAACATAAACCTCAACCGTTTCGCCTTCCGAAACAACCTCGGACGGATGCTTGATTTTAGCCCATGAAAGTTCAGAAATATGAACCAAACCGTCTACGCCGCCAATATCAACAAATGCGCCGAATTTTGTAAGCGATTTAACAACGCCTGTGTATGTTTTTCCAACCTCAACATTGTTCCAAAATTCTTCAGCAAGCTTCTTTTTCTGCTCTCTTATTACTGCCGCAATGGAACCGACAATTTTTGTTCTGCCTCTTTTTTTGGAAATTTCAATAATTTTGAGGTCAACGGTTGCATTTTGCAAAACTGACAAATCAGCCAAATATCTGTCTGACGCAAATTTTGCGGGAACAAAAATTCTGCCGCCGTTAACAGCAACCAAAACGCCGCCGTTTAAAATTTCAACAACCTTGCCTGTAAGAACCGTTTCGTTTTCAAACGCTTCTTCCAAAACTTTTTCGCTCTTTATAGCGTCAATTTTTCTCTTTGAAAGCGTAACTTCGCCCTCAACGTCATTAACTCTGACAACGAAAACTTCTATTTCGTCACCGACATGTATTAATTCACAAATGTCAGCTTCAGGGTCGTCAACAACTTCGCCCGCAGGTATAAAACCGTCTGATTTATACCCTAAATTTACGCTGACACCGTTGGGTTCTACTCGCATAACTGTTCCCTTAACAATATCTCCTGTTTTTAAGGTAACCAGAGCCTGCTCCTTTTCATGTTCTTTCAATACTTCGGCAAAGCTTACTTCGCCATTTACCATTTCTTCCATCTCGCCTACTACCTCCTTAATTATCCACGGCGGAGTTGATGCACCCGCCGTAATACCAATTTTATTTTTTGGTATATCGAAACGCAAAGGTAAATCCCCCGCGGTTTCAATCTGAAAAGTATTTTCGCAGTATCTTTTGCAGATATCCGCAAGCCGTTTTGTATTGGCGCTCATCCTGCCGCCCACGACAATCATAACATCAGATGCTTTTGAAATTTCTTCTGCCTCTTTTTGACGTTTTTCAGTCGCACTACATATTGTATCAAATATTATGGGGTTTTGGCAAGATGTTTTTACAAAATTTTTTATTTTTTCGTAATTTTTTTTATCCATTGTCGTCTGCGCAACAAGGCAAACGCTGTCGAACGGTGAAATTTTTCCTTCAAGTTCAGAAAAATCGCTTACAACAATTGCACCTCCGCACCAGCCGCTTATGCCGTCAACTTCAGGATGATGCTTGTCCCCGGCGATTATGATTTTATACCATTTTTCGTGATAATCGTGCACGATATTGTGAATTTTTTTCACAAAGGGACAGGTTAAATCGCAAAAATCTATATTGTTTTTCTCAATTTCATCAATTACACTTTTTTTAACGCCGTGTGTTCTTATAACCAAAGTTGCACCGACAGGTGTATCTATAGGGTTTTCAACAATTTTCACACCCATATCCTCAAATTTTTTTATAACCGAACCGTTGTGAATAATCGGTCCGAGCGTTACTGCTTTTTTTTCTTCTGCAATGCGCATAAGCTCGTTTACGGCGCGTTCAACGCCAAAGCAAAATCCTGCGCTTTTTGCAACAGTAATTTTACACATTTTAATCCGCCAATTCCTTTATTTTTTCATAAATCTCAAGACTCAAATCCTCAAGCTCGTCTGCGGTGAGTTTTTTGCCGTTTATATCGGACAAATCAATTTTTCTGCCAATATTTATCGTAATTGTTGAAAAAATCTTATAACTTGCGTTTATATAAATCGGCACAACGTTTGTGCCTGTTCGCGATGCAATAAGCGCCGCACCCTTTTTAGCCTCGGCACCGCCCATTCCCTTTGTTCGCGTACCGGTCGGAAACATTCCCAAAACCTCACCGTTTTTAAGAACTCCCATTGCGGACTTAATTGCCTGAATATCCGCCGCGCCACGCTTTATCGGAATAACTCCCTCATCCGTTAAGAGTTTGCGAAGAAAGGCATTATTAAAAAGCTCACTTTTTGCCATAAAATGAACCTTCCGCTTAAGAAAAAGTATCAAAATAACAGGATCCCAGTTGCTTTGATGATTTGCGCAAACCATACACGAGCCTTCGGACGGAAGATTTTCTTCGCCGATTACTTTAATTCTGAAAATTATATTGCAAAATATTTTTACCAAAAACTCAATAATTCTTAAAATCATAATTTTTTTCCATTCTGTCCAAAATAATGCCTTCAATTAACCTAACCGACTCATCAAGGTCAATTTTGCTTGTGTCAACCTTTATGCTGTCAGACGCGACTTTAAGCGGCGCAAACGTCCTTTCGGAGTCGTTTTTGTCACGCTTTATAATATCAGCCCAAACCACGTCATAAGAAACATTTTCGCCCTTTTCCAAAAGCTCGGCATAACGCCTTTTAGCCCTTTCCTCGGCACTCGCCGTAAGAAAAATTTTTATATCTGCGTCAGGAAGAACGTAAGTTCCGATATCTCTGCCGTCCATAATGCAGTTGCACTTTTGCGCAATTTTCCTCTGCATTTCAACAAGCTTTAAGCGCACCTCTTTAATCGTCGCAACCGCCGACGCACCCATAGATACGTCAGGCGTTCTTATAAGGCTTGTAACGTCTTTTTTATCAAGAAAAATATGTTGCCCGTCATCAAGGTGAGAAATTTCAATGTCAGTGTCCGAAATTGCCTTTATAACGCCGTCGGCATCATTGTTCACATCAAGTCCGAGATTTATCATTTTAAGCGCAGCCGCGCGGTACATAGCGCCCGTATCTATGTAAACATAACCCATTTTTTTTGCAATAAGACGAGCGAGCGTGCTTTTTCCTGCGCCCGAGGGCCCGTCAATCGCAATGTTAATAAA
>JALEIO010000010.1 GCA_022769845.1 Oscillospiraceae bacterium | reverse complement strand
GTTGAAAGAGAAAACGATGTGTTTATACCCGGCGGTAATTTTGAACTTAAGAGCGGCGACCTTATAAGCATTGTTTCGTCAATTCAGTCCGGCACGCAGTTTTTTAAAAAAATCGGCATAAAAACAAACCGTGTCAAGGATACAATTATTATAGGCGGTGGAGATACTGCATATTATCTTGCTTATCTTCTTATCGAAACAGGCATAAGCGTTAAAATTATCGAGCAAAATCCCGAAAGGTGCGAGGAGCTTTTGAAGCTTCTTCCGAAGGCTACAATTATATGCGGCGACGGTACTGACAACAGGCTGCTCATCGAAGAAGGCATCGAAAACGCAGAGGCGGTTGTGTCGCTTACAAACATCGACGAGGAAAATATTCTTTTATCTCTTTATGTGAAAAGCAAATCGAACTGCAAGGTTGTAACAAAAATCAACAGAATTGCATATGATAAGGTTATTGACTCGCTTGACCTCGGAACAACGGTTTACCCCAAAAACATTACGGCAGAATATATTATACGTTTTGTTCGCGCAAAGAAAAACTCCATCGGCAGCAAAATTGAAGCAATGCATTTTATTCTTGACGACAAGGCGGAGGCGCTGGAGTTTAGAATTAAAGAAGGCTCTCCGTTTGCGGGAGTATCAATAGATTCTGTAAAGCTTAAAGACAATATTCTTATAGCGTGCATAAACCGAGGTGGAAAAATTATTATACCGCGCGGAAAAGATGTAATTATGCCGGGCGATACGGTAATTGTTGTAACACTTAAAGCAGGCTTTAAGGATATAAGCGACATTTTAAAATAGAGGAAGTAAGTAATGAATTACAAAATTATCACCTATACTTTAGGCTGGGTTTTGAAAATTGAAGCGCTTTGTATGCTTCTGCCGCTTATTTGTGCGGCGTGCTTTGATGAAGGACAGTGCTTTTATATTCTTCTCGCCTGCATAGGAATTTGTTTTGCAATCGGCGTTCTTTTATCATACAAAGTTCCGGCAAACAAGTCTATGTATGCAAAAGAAGGTTTTGTGACGGTTGCATTAAGCTGGATTGTTATGAGTATTTTCGGTGCGCTTCCGTTTGTTTTTTCGGGATATATCAAAAATTTTGCCGATGCGGTTTTTGAAACGGTGTCGGGTTTTACCACAACGGGTGCGTCAATACTAAACGATGTGGAGGCACTTCCGAAATCACTGCTTTTCTGGCGAAGCTTTACTCACTGGATTGGCGGTATGGGCGTTATCGTGTTTTTAATGGCGATTGTTCAGCTTTCGGGCAGCGACAACTTTTTTCTTATGAAAGCGGAAAGCCCCGGACCGAACGTGAGCAAGCTTGCGCCTAAAGTAAAATCCACCGCAAAAATTTTATACCTTATATATATCTTTTTTACATTTGCGGAAATAATTTTTCTGGTTGCGGGAAAATTGGATTTGTTCTCTGCATTGACGCTTTCTTTCGGTACGGCAGGAACGGGCGGTTTTTCCATACTTAATTCGGGAATCGCAAACTATACCTCGTACCAGCAAATTGTGATTACCGTTTTTATGATTATTTTCGGCGTTGATTTTTCGTTTTATTATCTTTTGATAATGCGCAAATACAAAGACGCGCTTAAAATGGACGAACCAAAAGTATATATCAGCATAATAGCGGTGTCAATTGTGCTTATTACTGTTAATATTGCACCTATGTTTTCAAGCATTGGCGAGGCAATAAAGCACAGTGCGTTTCAGGTTAGTTCAATTATCACAACAACCGGATATACAACAACGGATTTTGACAAATGGCCGAGTTTTTCAAAAACCATAATAATAATTTTAATGTTTTGCGGCGCGTGTGCAGGAAGTACGGGCGGTGGCATTAAGGTTTCGAGAGTTATAATTTTGCTCAAAAGCATCGTGAAAGGAATTAAAATTGCGGCACACCCGAGAGCTACATTAAAAATAAAGATGAACGGACGATTTGTCGAGCATGAAACAGTGCGTGCAATTAATGTTTTTTTCGCGTCATATATTGTGATTATATTTTTGTCAGTGCTGCTTATCAGCATAGACAACTTTGATTTTACCACCAATTTTACGGCGGTGTTGTCTGCGATAAGCAACATAGGGCCGGGACTTGGCAAGGTTGGACCTGTATGCAACTTTTCAATTTATTCGCCGTTTTCAACGGTAGTGCTTACCATTGATATGCTTATCGGAAGGCTGGAAATTTTTCCGATTTTGGTGCTGTTTTCGACAAGTACATGGAAAAAATAGAACAAAATTAAACGGACGGTTTTAGCCGTCCGTTTAATACTGTCAAAGAACCCGTATTTGCATCATCTTTCATCACCGGTATTATTATACCACAAAACAAAGAAAAAGCCCGGACTATTCCGGACTTTTTCGATATTCTGAAGGCGGTGAATATCACC
>JALEIO010000004.1 GCA_022769845.1 Oscillospiraceae bacterium | reverse complement strand
GAACGCACCTTTTCGGCAAACAAATCTACCGCTTTGCATCTTTCCTCGTCATTCTCTATGCGAACAGTTTTAAGATATTCTATAGAAAGGCGCTCGCGGCTGATACGTTTGCGAACCGCGTCATTTTCCGCGGCATGTTCTGCCAAGTCAAACAAGGCGTCGCATTTAGAAATCAGTTCGTCAGTGAGGTATGCAGCGTCGGGCGTATCATAAAGAGTCATATATTGCCCTTTGACTGCTGTTGAAATCAAGGCAATATATTCTTTAATATACGACGCTCCCTTTCCAAAAACCCCCTCCGAAAACTCGTCTATTACTTCTTGAGGATTTGTATTCACATTCCAAAGCAGCCGAGCTATGATATAAGACTTTAAATCGTCCATTGCTGCTCCGCCGCCGTATGAAAAATTGCCCTGCTGCAGCACGCCTTTAATACCGTATTTTTTATACATTCTTATGTTTTCGGTCATTGAAAAGAAATTCGGAAACGGCTGAAGATAATTTCTGAAATTCACCGCATAATCCCAAATATACACTCTATCGCATATTGCCGACCACTCTTTTACATTATTCAAAAATTCTGCACATTTGCTGTCAGGCTTATTTTCTGCAATGTTTTCTATGGAAGAGCCCCACTCGCACTCTATGTTGCAAAGCCTTACAATAACGTTTTTTCGCGGTTTAACGTGCTTGGGTGCAGTGTCGGAATATCTATATGCAAAGGTGTGTATCAAAACGTTTGGATGCTTCTTCTCTACCGCCTCTGCAACGCGGTTAACAAATCTTATAATGCTTCCCGAAGGTGAGCCTTCATATTCATCAACCGCACGACACGCGTCACAGCGGCAATAATTCGGATTGTCATTTTGCGCCACAGAAAAAACACGGCATTCAGGATTTTCTTCAATCCATTTCTCCAGTGTATTAACCGCTATTTCAAAAACCTCGGGTCTTGAAAGACAGGGCTGGTCGCAAACACGCTTTCCGTCAATCTCCGCATAATATTCAGGATGGCTTTCAAAATACTTTTTATGCGGAATAAGGTCATCAAAAGAATGGTGGCAATTATAAAACTTAAAATTGCCTCCCTTTTCTGCCGAAATGTCGCCCAGCGTTGTATTAAGCCGATTTTTAGCGCAAAATTCGCCGTTAAACGCAAAACGGAAATAAGCGTCACGATATTCAAAGTCAGGCGTTTCGCAAATATACATATCATCAACAATAAGTTCCGTATGCATATCAATCTTCTCAACGTCCTTTGTAAATGCACGAAAACCAAGAAATTTTTCTAAAAATTCATAAACACCGTAAAGCGTTCCCCGAGAGGTTTTTCCCGTAATCAAAATATCACTGCCGACAGTCTTTATCAAAAAGCCTTCTTCGCCCAAAGACGTTAATTCCTCATCGGTTACAAACTCATTTGCATTTCTCGTATTAAAGCCAATAATTATTTCAGGACCTCTTTTGGAACATCGGTCAGAAAAATACGGTATAAAAGTATTAGTACTTTTATATATATACTTTTGCAGCTGTGACGCGGCATAGCGGTCGCAGGAGGTTGAATTGTTCGCACTCACAATGTGGTAATAACAACGTCCGTTTTTTATAATCTCTAACTTTTTCATTACTGTTCCTCCGTATATAGCGCTATTGCTTTTCTTTGACAGCGTCAACCGCCGACCGAATGTTCCAATCGTATTTTTCAAGAATATTCTCGGCATATTCGGCACTGCATCCGATAATGTCACATACTATTCCAATCATACGCGCCTTGAGCTTTTTGTTGGTGGGTTTAAGGTTAATCATCAGATTTTCATAAACCTTGCCCGTCTTTACCATTGCACAGGTTGAAATCATATTCAGCACCATTTTTTGCGCATTGCCTGCTTTCATACGGGTAGAACCTGTTATTACCTCCGCTCCCGTATCGGTAAAAATACGAATATCCGCAATCGACGCAATTTTGCATGGATTATTGCTGCTAAGTGAAATTGTAACACATCCGATATTCTTTGCCGTCTGCAATGCCGCGGCAACGTATTCGGCATTACCTGAGGCAGAAATACCCATTACAACATCATTGGGCTTTAATCCCTTTGCAAGAATATCCTCAACGCCTTTTTGCGCTGAATCCTCTATATTTTCCGAAGCCCGAAACATTGCTTTTTCACCGCCTGCATGAATTGCAATAACGGTATCATAATCCGTGCCGTATGTAGGCGGACATTCCGCGGCGTCCATTACCGCAATACGCCCTGATGTGCCTGCGCCTACATATATCAGGCGCCCTCCGTTTTCAAAAGCTTTAACCGCAGCGTCTATTGCCTCTGCAATTTCTTTATGTGCAGCCTCAACAGCCTTTACCGAATTATAATTTTCATAACTTATAATTTTAAGCATTGCAGCAGTATCCATCTTGTCAAAATGTGTGGTTTTGGGATTTCTTTTCTCTGTTGATAACATAGAACGCTCCTCTCAAATATTTCTGTTTTATATTGACAAAACCTTAAAGATTTTTATAATAACCGCTCTTACTCAAGCATAGTATTTTCAAAATTTTTGTCAAACTCATCAATGTTTTTATTCAATCCGCAAAGCTCTGCACATTTTATGCAAGCGCCGTACACAGGCGGAAATTTTGGAAATATAATCTCAATATCGCTTCCATCCGAAATATATTTCTTAAAAATTTCGGGATAGGCGGTCAGACCTCCCGCTGCGATAACCTTATTTCCGCAGTCATACTTTGACTGAACGTGATGAATCATTGATAAAATGTGAGAAAAATTATCGCAAATAATCTTTTGAGCCAAATCATCTCCCATACTCAACGCCTCAAATGCAATCGGAGCAAACGACGCAATATAATTACTTCCCTTTGAATAAACAAGATCAAGCTTATCAATAACCCTTCCGCCAATCTTTTTTTCTGCAAGCTCAATAAGCGGCGAGATTTCTTCTATACCGTCATCTTTACGCAAACAAGCCTGCAAAACATCATGCCCTATGTCATAACCGCTTCCCGCGCCGTCAAGCAAATATCCGTATCCGCCCGCACGGTGGAGAGTGTTCCCGTCATTGGCATAAACCACAAATCCCGTTCCGCAAATAATTGCACTGCATTTGCCGATTCCGCGAACGCTTGAAAACACATTCTGAATATCGGAACCGCCGAAAATTTTAGTACGAGAATACTGTTTTTTCAAAAACAACAGTATTTTTTCACGATTGCTTAATATACTGGTTCCTGCAATCCCCGCAAAAATACCTTCAATATTTCCGTCTGCCTCAAATAAAAGGCGGTCTATTCCGCTTTTTAAAACTTCACAGGCGTTTTCCATTCCCAGCGCATTCGGATTGCTTCCGCCCAAGCTAATCCGCCGCACAACAACTCCGTTTTCCTTAAAAAGTACAAACTCCGTTTTTGTACCTCCGCCGTCAATTCCAATCATATTTTTTAAATTGTCATCTGCGTTGCCCGAAACACCCAAAAGTTTATTTACCGAAACACCCAAAATCTGCGCAAGATTGCATAAGTTTGACAAATCGGGTGCGGTAACGCCGTTTTCCCATTTTGAAACGGTCTGCGGCGTCAAAAACATTTTATTTGCCAAATCTGTTTGAGTAAGCCTTCTAATCTTTCGGTATTTTTTAATATTTTCTGCCATAATACTTATTTCAAACACAACAACCACCACCCTTATTTCATTTTAATTATAATTTGTTTTAACTTAAAGATCAATAACGTTAAAAGCGCATATGAAAAAAATACAACCTACAGTTGTATTTTTTTGTTTTTGATTATAACAGTTAATAAAAATTGCGTATTGGAAAAATTATTTCATATAACCGCATTTAACTATGCTTTATCATCAAACTTTTTATTACCTTACAAGTATCTTCAAGAGAAACGCCGTTTTTTATGCTATATGCCGCAGCGTATCCCGCGGCTTCACCCGTTTTAGACGCATTTCCGCCGACACGGAAATTACCGTGCGAATAAAAATCTCCGCTTATGCACCTTCCTGCCATCATAAGTCCTTCAACATCTTCGGCAATAAGCGACCTTAAAGGTATTTCATATGGCTTTGTGGGCACTCTGTGATTTTTTTTAACCTGCTGCAATTCAAAATTCATTTTGACGGGATGAATATCCATATTATATGTAACCTTGCACACACCGTCATAATGCTCACTTCCAACGGTTAAGTCATTTTCAAGCGTAAGATAATACCTTCCCCTTATGCGCCTGCCCTCACGAACTCCTATATTTGGTGCGGACTGGGAAATATAAATATCTTTCCACATTCCGCCAAGAGATTTAAGAGAATTTACATATCCGTAAATTTCCTCTCGTGCGTGCATTGTCGCCTTCGTCAGACTTTTTGCGTCGCACGCATTTACTCCGTATTCATGATTTACCATGAATGCAAACAAATTGTTTTCAACCGATACGGGAGCCATTAACGGGTGAATGTATGAAGGCTCAACTCCTGCTCTTTGAAGCTCTTTTAATATGCATGCATTTTGCGATATTCCGGGATTATCGCCGTAAAGCTTTTCAAGATCGGAATTTTTAACTCCTGCAATCTGAACAATCATAGACGCCGGCTGCATATGCCCGTTTTCATCTCCAAGCTCCGTTCTGCATCCTGCAAGCGCTCCAACATCACCGTCGCCCGTTGCGTCTATTATAATCTTTCCAGTGAAATATTCAGCTCCCGATTTTGATTCGGTTGCAATTCCCTTTACGTTTCGTCCATCTTTGATTACGCCTGTAACTTGAGTATAAAAGCGTATATCCGCACCGGCGTCCGCGCACATTTTTTCAAACAACAGCTTTGTCCTTTCGGTATCAGCCGCAAAATACCATCTGTCACGGTATTCCATACGGCCTTCTGCAAAGTTTTTCATATTTTCTACAATTTCTTCGACAAGTCCGCTCTTGCTGTCAATATCGGCAATCCATGTAAGAAGCCCGCTTATCCAGAATCCTCCGAGTGCTCCGTTTCGCTCAACAAGAAGCGTTTTTGCGCCGTTTCTCGCTGCGGCTATTGCGGCACAAACTCCTGCGGGTCCTCCTCCGCACACAATGACATCATATTGTCCGCCAAGCTTATAAGATTTTGTAATTTCCATAATTGTCACTCCCTAGTGCTCATTAATTAATTTTTCGCAATTATTCTGCCTTATCGGGCAAATCTTGTTTGCACGGCACTGCCATTACCGTTACCCCATTTATAATTCCGGAAACGCAGCCCTTTTTTACGCCGTTTTTTTCTTCTGTATATGCCTTCAGCAAAAACCTTAATTCACATTTTTTGCCATATTCTAAATTATGTTCAAATTCAAAAGCAATTGCCGGGATGCTTGCACTGCTGCATATCAGTTCTCCGTCCAAATATACCTCCATTGACGAACACTGCACTCTTCCAAGCTTAAATTTTATGGTGCATTTGTTATTTAACGCAGATTTGGGTTTTGTACCCGTCTCAAAAAACGCGCGGTATAATCTCCATCCCTGCGAAAAATCTTCGGAAAAAACCCTTACGCTCACATCTATCGGCGAGAGCGTATTCATATCGTTATCTGCAATATACATAAGAGGGTCAGGTCTTGTAACAAACGGTGCCGGGTTTGCAGTAAAAGCGCTCAAACTT